>SKOR01000003.1 GCA_007119965.1 Syntrophomonadaceae bacterium | reverse complement strand
ATGTGAACATGGATATAGAGCTGATCACCCCGATTGCTGTCGAAGAAGGGGTTCGTTTCGCGATTCGCGAAGGCGGCCGCACAGTAGGCGCCGGCGTGGTCACTGCTATTACCGAAGAGTAGGACAGGGAAACCTGAACAACAGCTGTTAATGATTGATAATCACCGCTATTGAATTTGGGGGCGGGTCATTAATCCCGCCTCCTAATCATGCAGATACATTGACATACCGGAACTTACTGTGATAAATTGTAATTCACGAGTTCAAGAGGCAGGTGGAAGAGATAAATGCGAGTGACAGTACATTTAGCCTGTGCAGAATGCCAGGAGCGGAACTATACGTCCCGCAAGAACAAGAAGAATAATCCGGACCGCCTTGAAGTGAAGAAATACTGCAGCCGCTGCAAGAGCCATACTCAGCATAAAGAAACGAAATAAGGCTGTCTGCAACCCAGGGCCGGAAATTCCGGTGAAGCAGCAAACCAATCTCAACAGGTTGATGGGAAGAGGTAATTATTAAATGCGCTTTTTTAAACGAATCGGGAAGTTTTTGCATGAAGTCAGGGTCGAATTAAAGAAGGTAAACTGGCCGACAAAGCGAGAATTCTCCGTTTTTACAAGCATTGTCCTTACGGCAGTGATTGTAATCGGTGTGTTCTTCTGGGTCCTTGACAGTGCATTTTTGGCTATCCTGCAACTGGTCATTCGCTAATCTGCCGGTTAAAAAGGCTTTCGAAGGAGTGTGACCGGGAGTGTGTATACATTCCCCCAGCTATGAATACTGAAACTGAAACCGGAGTCGGAAATGGTCCCGTAAATGAAAACGAAAACGAAACCACAAACGGAACCGACGCTGAAACTGAAGAGATTACAGTTAATAAAGAGTGGTATGTTATACATACCTATGCCGGCTATGAAAAACGGGTAAAAACAAACCTGGAGCGCCGTGTCGATTCGATGGATATGAAAGACAGCATATTCCGGATCATGGTGCCGACTGAAAAAGAAATTACCAGCCGGAGCGGCCAGAAAAGGACCGTAGAAAAAAAGGTGTTCCCCGGCTACGTTTTGGTCGAAATGGTGATGAATGACGATTCCTGGTATGTAGTGCGCAACACCCCGGGTGTTACGGGTTTCGTCGGTCCCGGCTCCAAGCCGGTCCCCCTCAGCGAAAAAGAGATTACCCATATATTACGCCAGGTCGGTGTCGTAGAAGGGAAACCGCGCATTGATTTTGATGTTAACCAGGTTGTGCGCGTCGTCAGCGGCCCCTTCAAGAATTTCGAGGGTAAAGTAGAAGAAATAAACCCGGAGAAAGGTACCGTTAAGGTATCTGTGTCGATGTTCGGGCGCGAAACACCTGTGGAACTTGAATTTCACCAGGTGATTAAATTTTAATCAGCGCTGTACGGCCCGGCAGGGTCCGCTTACAGTCAGGAGGTTTGTTTAATGGCTAAGAAGAAAAAAATTATTGGAATGACAAAACTGCAGATACCGGGCGGTAAAGCGACACCAGCGCCCCCGGTCGGTCCTGCCCTCGGACAGCACGGTGTTAATATCATGGCTTTCTGTAAAGAGTTCAATGAGCGCACCGCAGGGGATGCCGGGCTGCTTATTCCGGTTGAGTTAACCATCTACGAAGATCGGTCTTATACTTTTATCACCAAGACCCCTCCGGCGGCCATCCTGCTAAAAAAAGCTGTTGGCCTGGAAACTGCTTCGGGCGAACCGAACAGGGTTAAGGTGGCAACGATTTCCAGGGATAAAGTAAAAGAGATCGCCTCTCAGAAAATGGAAGATTTAAATGCCTACGATATCGATTCGGCAGCAAAAATTATTGAAGGCACCGCTCGCAGCATGGGTATCGTTGTTGAAGGTTAAGCCAGGTTATTTTAGAAGTAAAATATAGTGGGAGAGCATAACGCTCGCTGACCACGGGAGGTTAAAGAAGCAATGCCTAAAAAAGGAAAAAAGTACGAAGAAGCCCGCAACCTGTTCGACCGCGAAACAAAGTATGAACCTGAAGAAGCTCTGCGCATGATCAAGGAAATGTCCAAACGCAACTTCGACGAAACAGTTGAACTGGCTGTCCGCCTTGGGGTTAACCCCAAGCATGCCGATCAGCAGGTGCGCGGTTCGGTGGTCCTGCCACACGGCACAGGCAAAACCCTGCGGGTGGTAGTATTCGCCAAGGGTGATAAGATTAAAGAAGCTGAAGATGCCGGGGCCGATCATGCCGGCTCGGATGAGCTGGTAGCCAAAATACAGGAAGGCTGGCTTGATTTTGATGTAGCCGTAGCTACTCCTGACATGATGGGTTCTGTCGGCAAGCTTGGTAAAGTACTCGGACCGCGCGGCCTGATGCCCAACCCGAAAAGCGGTACCGTTACTTTTGATATTGAAAAAGCGGTAAACGAGATCAAGGCCGGTAAAGTTGAATACAGGACTGACAAAGCAGCTAACGTCCACGTCCCGATCGGCAAAGTATCATTCAGCCACGAGCAGCTGGTTGAGAACTTCAACGCCATTATGGACGCCCTGATTAAGGCCCGTCCCACTGCAGCAAAGGGGCAGTACCTGAGGAATATTTCCGTCAGCACAACTATGGGCCCCGGCATTAAAACTACTGCCGGTGCAGATGCAAAGATTTAAGAGGCGGCTTTTGTGCGAGGAACAGAAATAAAATAGAATACTGCTTTTCCGTAGACGACCGGCACATTTTGTTTAATGGCCTATCAGGGCCGCCTGTCCAGGAAACACTTCTTTAGTTCAACCGCCATTTGTTACGGTTGCAACGGGGTTTTCTGCCTGCGGGAAACCCCGTTTTCTATTTCTGCGATAGTTACACCAGCCAGGAGGAGGTGAAATATTTGATTACCAGAGAAGCCAAAGAAAAAATGTTAGAAGAGATTACCGAGGAACTTAAACAGTCAGAACTGATTGTAGTCACAAACTACAGGGGTTTGAATGTGAAGTCAATTAACAAACTTCGCGGGGAATTAAGAAAAGAAGACTGTCGGTACAAGATCACCAAGAATACTATGAACCGCCTGGCCTGCCGCAAAGCGGGCTTCGAGGAGCTGGAAAGCTTTTTCGAAGGACCGGTTGCAATAGCATATTCAAGCGCCGATCCTGTCGCTGCAGCGAAGGTGTTTAAGGATTTTGCCAAAGAGTATGAAGCCCTGGAAATTAAGGGCGGCATGCTCTCCGGCCAGTTGTTAGACCCTGCTGCAATTACAGCTCTCGGAGAGATTCCTCCGCGGGAAGTCCTGCTGGCCAAGGTTGTTGGCGGCTTCCAGGCCCCGATTTCCGGCCTGGTTGGAGCGCTGCACGGCAATCTGCGCAACCTGGTTTATGCCCTGGATGCAGTCCGTCAACAGAAAGAAAGCGCGTAAGACTCAAGAATCCTGAAAGAGGATTCAGGGAGCAGGAAAGTGCTGCCGGATTTAGGCAGTAAGTTAGAAGCAACAAACAAGTGCCGTGGTGGGCCGCCGGAGATTGTCGGGCGGTTACCCGGAAACTAAAAATTAATTACATATAAAGGAGTTAATAAAAATGGCAAAAGGCGATAGCAAAGTAAGCGAAATTATGGAACTGGTTAAAGGGATGACAGTCCTCGAACTGTCCGAGCTGGTTAAAGCGTTGGAAGAAGAATTCGGCGTCACCGCAGCCGCTCCGATGGCTGCAGCCGCAGCTCCGGCTGCAGCAGCTGTTGAAGAAGAAGAAAAAGACGAATTTGATGTAGTTCTCACCTCCTCGGGCGAGAAGAAAATTCAGGTAATCAAGGTTGTCCGTGAAATCACCGGCCTGGGCCTCAAAGAAGCAAAAGCCCTCGTTGACGAAATTCCCGGCAACGTCCAGGAAAAAGTTAATAAAGAAGAGGCTGAAGCCACCAAGGCGAAAATTGAAGAAGCCGGCGGCGTAGTCGAACTGAAGTAGGATCGTAAAAGAAAGGGTCTCTGTTCAGCTAACCTGCCGGAAAACCCGGATCCCTTTGGAGATGTGAGCAGATACAAGAAAATTGTTCTTATAGGCGGGAGCGCTGTTAAGCGGCGTTCCCGCTATGTTTATGCCGAATTAATCCGGCCACCTCCATCAATCCGGATTTTCCGAGAATCATTTAATGCCGGCGGCCTCCCTGCGTGATTCAGTGACCTGTTTATATCTGCCCGAAAAAAATTTACTTTACCCGTTGACACTCCTTAACCCTTATGATAAAGTCTAAAGATGTCTAGGACTACAATTATGTGCAATTTTAGAATGATAGGATCAGCCTTCTCAGTAATGACATACCCATAATAGGAGTAGCATCGTTTTATGTATCACAAGTGATTTTTGCCTGTTTTCTTCCGGTTTTAAATCATAAACCAGGTATCAGGGGAGTGATTTTTTTTAATGTCCATCAGTGTTGAGTCGGGCAAAAGTAAACGCCGCTCTTTTGCCAAGATTACCGAGGTTCTTGACCTGCCGAATTTGATTGAAGTACAGCGTAGTTCTTTTGATTGGTTTCTTAACCAGGGCCTGAAAGAAATATTTGAAGATTTTTCTCCAATCCAGGATTTCACAGGAAACCTTGTCCTGGAGTTTTACGACTATACGCTCGGTGAGCCCAAGTATTCAGTTGAAGACTGTAAGGAGCGAGATGCTACTTATGCAGTCCCTTTAAAGGTAAGGGTTCGGCTGATTAACCAGGAAACCGGCGAAGTCAAAGAGCAGGAAGTCTTTATGGGCGATTTTCCGATGATGACCGAAAACGGGACCTTTATTATAAACGGTGCCGAGAGGGTCATTGTCAGCCAGTTGGTCAGGTCACCGGGTGTCTATTTCAAGAAACAGCCGGATCCAACCGGCAGCACCGGTAAAGAACTGATCAATGCTACCATTATTCCGAACCGCGGCACCTGGCTCGAGTTTGAGACAGATGTTGCCGAAGGTGTGTACGTGCGTGTTGACCGGACCAGGAAAATTCCTGTAACTGTCCTCCTGAGGGCAATCGGTTACGGCAGTGATGAAGAGATAAACGAACTTTTGAACCATGATCACCGCCTTGCTGATATCCTGGAAAAGGATCACACCGATTCCACAGATTCGGCGCTGCTCGAGATCTACAAGCGCCTACGCCCCGGTGAGCCTTTGAACGTGGAGAATGCCCGATCCCTGTTCGAGTCGCTTTTCTTCGACGGCAAACGTTATGACTTTGCCCGTGTGGGAAGGTATAAGGCCAACAAAAAATTGTCAATGACCAACCGTCTTTTCGGGCAGGAACTGGCCGTTGATGTAAAGGATCCCGTAAGCGGGGCGGTTCTCTATTCTGCAGGGACAGTTGTCGATGAAGATGCTGCCCGTGTGATTGACGAACATAATATCCAACGGATTAAAATCAGGCACCGTGATGAAGACCACCTGGTAATCAGCAATGGAAGCGTCGATCTTTTAACCAGGCACCTGGTCAAATCCGATATTATTGCCGCTGTAAATTATATTTTTAATCTTTTTGACGGTATCGGGAAAATCGATGATATCGACCACCTCGGTAACCGCCGCCTGCGCAGCGTAGGCGAGCTTTTACAAAACCAATTCCGGATCGGTCTTTCGCGGATGGAAAGGGTTGTCCGTGAAAGGATGACCATCCAGGATGTTGAGGCGATTACACCCCAGGCCTTGATCAATATTCGGCCGGTCATCGCATCAATAAAAGAATTTTTTGGCAGCAGCCAGCTGTCCCAGTTTATGGATCAGACCAACCCGCTAGCCGAATTGACTCATAAGCGGCGCCTCAGCGCTCTCGGCCCCGGCGGTTTAAGCCGGGAAAGAGCGGGCTTCGAAGTCCGCGACGTGCACCACTCGCACTACGGCCGGATATGCCCGATTGAGACCCCCGAAGGCCCGAATATCGGCCTGATCGGCTCACTCGGCACCTATGCCCGGATCAACGAATACGGCTTTATTGAAACCCCTTACCAGAGGGTCGATAAAAAAGAAGGCAGGGTTACTTCAGAGATCGTCTACCTGACAGCAGATGATGAAGACCGTTTTGTTATAGCCCAGGCCAACGCTATTCTTGATGATAAAGGTTATTTCGTCAATAACCGGGTTACCTGCCGCTACTATTATGATACGGTTATGCGTCACCCGGAAGACGTTGACTTTATGGATGTCTCTCCGAAACAGCTGGTCAGCGTGGCAACTGCACTGATCCCGTTTTTGGAAAATGATGATGCCAACCGCGCCCTGATGGGCGCCAACATGCAGCGCCAGGCAGTGCCCCTGCTGAAGACCGAAGCGCCTTTAGTCGGCACGGGCCTCGAATACAAGGCCGCTTTCGATTCCGGAGCGGTTGCGATCTGCCTCGGTGACGGAGAAGTCGTACGCGTTACCAGCAATGAAATTATTATCCGCCGTGACGACGAACAGGAAGGCCAGAATTTTAATATCAACGGCCGCACCAGGGAGCGTTTTGATGCTGATCGGCGGCCCGGTTTTGACGGCGGCCTCGATATTTATGGCCTGCAGAAGTTTAAACGTTCCAACCAGGGAACCTGTGTCAACCAGCACCCCATTGTTCACCGCGGTCAGAAGGTTAAGGCCGGCGATGTTCTGGCAGACGGTTCCTGTACCAGCCAGGGAGAAATGGCGCTGGGACGCAATATCCTGGTTGCTTTTATGCCCTGGGAAGGCTATAACTACGAGGATGCCATCCTGATCAGCGAAAGGTTGGTCAAGGAGGATGTATTTACCTCGATTCATATTGAAGAGTATGAATCCGAGGCCAGGGATACCAAGCTGGGCCCCGAAGAAATTACCCGTGATATCCCCAATGTCGGTGAAGAGGCTTTAAAAGATCTTGACGGGCGCGGCATCATCCGGATCGGCGCCGAAGTAAGGGCCGGTGATATCCTGGTCGGCAAAGTTACCCCCAAGGGTGAAACAGAACTGACTGCCGAAGAGCGCCTGCTCAGGGCCATATTTGGCGAGAAGGCCCGTGAAGTTCGCGATACTTCCCTGCGCATCCCCCACGGGGAATCGGGGATAGTTGTTGACGTGAAAGTTTTTAACCGTGAGGAAGGCGATGAATTGTCCCCCGGCGTGAATCAGCTGGTGCGGGTCTATGTCGCCCAGAAACGCAAAATTTCCGAGGGAGACAAGATGGCCGGAAGGCACGGTAACAAGGGTGTTATTGCCCGGATATTACCTGAAGAAGATATGCCTTTCCTGCCGGACGGCACCTCGCTCGGCATTGTATTAAACCCGCTTGGTGTGCCCTCAAGGATGAATATCGGGCAGGTTTTGGAAGCCCACCTTGGTTGGGCGGCTGAAGCGCTTGGCATTGAAATCGCCTCTCCTGTATTTGATGGTGCCACAGAAAAAGATGTCTTTGCCGCTTTTGCGGAGGCAGGACTGTCGGAGAACGGCAAAACCATTCTCTATGACGGCCGTACAGGGCAGCGTTTTGATGAAGAAGTGACCGTGGGTTATGTTTATATGCTCAAGCTGGCCCACCTGGTAGATGATAAAATTCACGCCCGCTCCACGGGGCCGTACTCACTGGTTACCCAGCAGCCGCTGGGCGGGAAAGCCCAGTTCGGCGGCCAGCGCTTCGGAGAAATGGAAGTGTGGGCCCTGGAAGCATATGGGGCCGCTTACACCCTGCAGGAAATATTAACCGTTAAATCTGATGATGTAGTCGGACGGGTTAAAACATATGAGGCCATTGTCAAGGGTGAAAATATCCCTGAACCGGGGGTTCCCGAATCATTCAAAGTCCTTGTGAAAGAGCTGCAGAGTCTTTGTCTTGACGTGCGGGTCCTCAGCGAAGAATCCGGGGAAGTTGAGATTAAAGAAGGCGACGACGATGCAGATTACCGCCGCCTGGATGTTAATATCGAAGGGATGGAGTCGGACGACGACGATCTGGATCGCTTCATCTACCGTAAAGAGCCGAAAGAAGAGCCTGAAACCAAAGAAGAAGCCAAGAAAGAAAGCAAAGTTGAAGCGAAAGAGGAAGACAGCGCAGCCGTCGAAGATGTACCGGGCGCAGAAGATGAAATTAATGTTCCCGTCGGAATCCAGGCTGGCGAAGTTGAAGAAGTGTCCCTGGACCAGCTGGAAGAGCTCGAAGATGAAGATGATGATGAAAATAGCGACGTGCCTAAAGAGAAGCGATCTTCCAAGCAGGATGTCAATCATGAAGAGCTTCAGGAAGAGACTGAAGAACAGAAAGAAGATGATGAGGATAGTATCTACTAGAAGCTCAGGCGAAGCTTGGCGAAAGGAGAGATCTTTTTGTTGGATGTAAATAATTTCGATGCCTTAAAGATTGGTTTGGCATCATCTGAGAAGATCAGGGCCTGGTCGAGAGGTGAGGTAAAAAAACCGGAAACCATCAATTACCGCACCCTGAAACCCGAACGTGAGGGCCTTTTCTGTGAAAAGATATTTGGTCCGCAAAAAGACTGGGAATGTCACTGCGGAAAATATAAGCGCGTTCGTTATCGCGGAATTGTTTGCGATCGCTGCGGGGTTGAGGTGACCAGGGCCAAGGTGCGTCGCGAAAGAATGGGGCACATTGAACTGGCCGCCCCCGTGTCGCATATCTGGTATTTTAAAGGAATTCCCAGCCGGATGGGGCTGCTGCTTGATATGTCCCCGCGCTCGCTGGAAAAAGTGCTTTACTTTGCGGCCTACGTTGTTATAGATCCGGGTGAGACCTACCTTAGCGATAAACAACTCTTAACCGAAGTAGAATACCGCGAGTATTTTGAAAAATACCAGGCCCTCTTTAAGTCGGGCAAAGGATTTAAAGCCGAAATGGGTGCCGAAGCAATTAAAAAGTTGCTTGGGGCGCTCGACCTGGATCAAATTGCCACCGACCTGCGTGAAGAACTGATCACATCGAGCGGTCAGAAAAAAGTGCGGGCAATCCGCCGCCTTGAAGTGGTCGAGGCTTTCCGCCAGTCGGGCAACGACCCCTCGTGGATGATCTTAGACGGCATCCCGGTTATACCTCCCGACCTGCGGCCAATGGTCCAGCTCGATGGCGGCAGGTTTGCCACCTCTGACTTGAATGACCTGTACAGGAGGGTCATCAACCGGAACAACCGCCTGAAGCGGCTGCTTGATCTGGGCGCTCCCGACATCATTGTCCGCAACGAAAAACGGATGCTTCAGGAAGCCGTCGATGCCTTGATTGATAATGGCCGCCGCGGCCGCCCTGTAACCGGACCGGGCAACCGCCCGTTGAAGTCCCTGAGCGATATGCTTAAAGGAAAGCAGGGGCGTTTCCGTCAGAACCTGCTTGGAAAGAGAGTCGACTATTCAGGACGTTCGGTTATTGTTGTCGGGCCGGAACTGAAGCTATACCAATGCGGCCTGCCAAAGGAAATGGCCCTGGAACTATTTAAACCTTTTGTCATGAAACGACTGGTCAGCGGCGGGCTGGCCCATAATATCAAGAGCGCCAAGCGGATGGTTGAAAAGGTCCGCCCCGAAGTCTGGGATGTGCTTGAAGAAGTAATCACCGATCACCCCGTCCTCTTAAACCGTGCCCCGACCCTTCACCGCCTGGGTATCCAGGCATTTGAACCCGTTTTGGTTGAGGGCCGCGCCATTCAGATTCACCCGCTGGTCTGCGCTGCTTACAATGCTGACTTTGACGGAGACCAAATGGCTGTTCACGTGCCCCTTTCGGCGGAAGCACAGGCTGAGTCACGCCTGCTGATGCTTTCAGCCCACAATATTCTTAACCCGAAAGAGGGACGCCCTGTAACTACCCCGACCCAGGATATGGTCCTCGGCTGTTACTACCTGACGCTTGAAAAAGATGGTTCAATGGGCGAGGGTAAAGTATTCCCCAGCCCTGATGAGGCAGTTACCGCTTACCACCTCGGTTACCTGGGCCTTCATGCGCGAATCTTTATCCGTGCTTCAGGGTTCAAAGGGCGCGATTTTGTGCGCCGCAAAAAATACCTGCTGACCACAGTTGGCAAGGTGATCTTTAATGAAGTCTTCCCCAGGGACTTTCCCTATATTAATAATGCCGATTTTGAGTGTTCCCTGGCCGAAGAAAGTTTTATCCCGATGAAAGGATTCGACCCGCAGAAGGTTCTGGAGGAGCTTCCGCGCAACAAGGCAATCAAGAAGGATTTCATTGCCGAGTTAATCGCGCGCTGTTACCGTTTATATGGCAACACCCGGACAGCGGAGATTCTCGATGAGGTCAAAAAAACCGGTTTCCGCTACGCTACCCAGGCGGGAGTCACCGTTGCGGTCAGCGATATAATCATTCCACCGCAGAAACAGGAAATCCTGTCAGCAGCCGAAGATAAGGTCGAAGCTACCGAAGACCAGTATTCCCACGGGTTGATCACTGAAAAAGAACGCTACGATCGGGTGATCGAAGTCTGGAGCAAAGCCAAGGAAGATGTAACTGCTTCCCTGATGAGCAACCTCGATGAACTTAACCCGATTTACATGATGGCTCATTCGGGAGCCCGTGGCAACGAGTCGCAGATTACCCAGCTGGCAGGGATGCGCGGCCTGATGGCCGATCCCTCCGGGCGGATTATCGATATTCCGATTAAGGCTAACTTCCGGGAAGGGTTAACCGTGCTTGAGTACTTTATCTCAACTCACGGCGCCCGCAAAGGTTTGGCTGATACTGCGCTGAAGACTGCCGATTCGGGTTACCTGACCCGCAGGCTTGTTGATGTGGTCCAGGATGTTATTGTCCGCGAAGATGACTGCGGTACCGGCCAGTCGATTGGTTTAAGTGAATTCCTCGATAACGAAGAAGCTCTTGAAGACGCGGTAAAAAGGCTTATCGGCCGCTACACAATGGAGCAGGTCTATCATCCGGAAACCGGAGAAGTGTTAATCGAAGGCAACACCCTGATTGATGAAGAAATGTCCCATGAAATTGCCGTGCTGGGCATATCTGAAATCCGTTTCCGTTCGGTGCTGACCTGTAAAACCCGGCACGGAGTCTGTGTCAAATGCTACGGCCGCGATTTGGCCAGCGGCAAGATCGTTGATGTCGGCGAAGCAGTCGGTATTATTGCCGCCCAGTCGATCGGCGAACCCGGCACCCAGCTGACCATGCGGACCTTCCACACCGGTGGTGTGGCCGGGGACGATATTACGCAGGGTCTGCCCAGGGTGGAAGAACTGTTTGAAGCCCGCAAACCGAAAGGGCAGTCGATCATTGCTGAAATAGCCGGTGAAGTCGAAGTTATTGAAACCCGCTACAAGCGTGAGATCAGGCTCAACTCGGAACACGGCGAATCAAGGGTCTACCCCATTCCTTACGGTGCGCGGATTAAGGCGGAAAACGGGCAGCAGGTAAACGCCGGTGATGAATTAACCGAAGGTTCGATTAACCCGCATGAGCTGCTGAAAGTCAAAGGTGTCCGCGGTGTCCAGCTCTACCTGCTTAAAGAAGTCCAGTGGGTTTACAAAATGCAGGGCGTTGATATTAACGATAAGCATATTGAAATTATTGTCCGCCAGATGCTTAAGAAGGTCAAGGTTGAAGATCCCGGAGATACAGAGCTTTTGCCCGGCGGCATGCTCGACAGCTACGTGTTCGAAGGGTTGAACAACGCTGTTCTGGAAGAAGGCGGGCAGCCTGCCGTGGCCCGTGCCCTGCTGCTCGGGATAACCAAGACCTCGCTGGCTACCGAGTCATTCCTATCAGCGGCTTCTTTCCAGGAGACCACCCGTGTTCTGACCGAAGCTTCAATCAAGGGCCGCCAGGATCAGCTTTTAGGCCTGAAAGAGAATGTTATAATCGGAAAACTGATCCCCGCCGGCACCGGGATGACCCGTTACCGCAATATCGAAGTCCGGCCGGTTGGGCAGGAAGAAGAACCGGAAGAAGAAAAGCAGCAGACAGCCGATCTCGGCCTCGATACAGAGGAAACAGCAATCGTGTCCACTTCCGACCAGCGGCCGGAAAGAATTGAAGAAGATCCGGAAATGTTTGAGGATTAAAATTGGATATTTTAATTGACAAGGCTGCAAGACGGTGTTAAACTCTTAAGGTGCGCCACGTTGAGGCGTCATGGAGGGGTTATTAATTAAGGTAGGTGTGCCTTTCCGTTGGATGATTTGTTAACCCAGTCCCGTAACAAAGTGGTCGGGACAAAGCAAACGATAAAAGCCCTTGAGAACTGTGAAGTCCAACAGGTTTTTATCGCCAGAGACGCCGAAGAAAAGGTTATTCGGCCTGTGGTTTCTTTGTGTGAAGCGAACAATATCGAGCCGCAGTATATAGAAACGATGCAGCAGCTCGGAAAAATGTGTGGAATCAAGGTTAAGGCAGCAGTTGCTGCCATCAAAGAATAAAAAGGAGGTGGACTAATGCCGACAATTAATCAATTAGTTCGTAAGGGCCGGAAGAAAGTGACTCATAAGTCGTCTGCTCCGGCACTGGACCGTTCACCGCAAAAAAGAGGTGTATGTACGCGCGTTTCGACAACGACACCGAAAAAGCCGAACTCAGCCTTACGTAAAATTGCCAGAGTCCGCCTGACAAATGGAATCGAAGCGACAGCCTACATTCCCGGTATCGGGCATAACCTGCAGGAGCACTCAGTTGTTCTGGTCAGGGGCGGTCGAGTTAAAGACTTACCCGGTGTGCGCTATCACCTGGTTAGGGGCGCTCTAGATGCCGCCGGTGTTGAAAACCGTGCCCAGGGACGCTCGAAATACGGCACTAAGAAGCCGAAAGCGTAGTAAAAACGTGAGGAGTGGATGATCGAAGATGCCTCGTAAAGGCCCTGTTTCAAAACGGGAATTATTAGCAGACCCGGTCTACAACAGCAAGTTGGTGACCAGGTTTATTAACAAGTTAATGTATGACGGACAAAGAGGTTCGGCGCAGGAAATAATTTATGATGCTTTTGACATAATCAAGGAAAAAACCGGTAAAGAGCCGCATGAAATATTTGAAACAGCAATGCGTAATGTAGCTCCTGTGCTGGAAGTAAAACCCCGCCGGGTCGGTGGTGCAACATACCAGGTACCGATTGAAGTCAGTTCCCACCGCAAGAATATTCTTGCTATCCGTTGGGTGATCGGTTTTGCCCGCAACCGCGGAGAGAAGACAATGGCCCAGCGGCTGGCTGGCGAGTTGATGGATGCTGCCAATAATACAGGCGGTTCAATCAAGAAGAAAGAAGATACCCATAAGATGGCTGAAGCAAACAAGGCTTTTGCTCACTACCGCTGGTAGTCAGGAGATTCCTGTCACGGGTTAAAATTGATAAATGCAGAAGTTGTTCATGTGTTGCTATGTTTACGGGCCTAAACCCGTGTGGCAGCACTTCGGATTCTGACTTCCGCATTTGGACGATAGGAGGGTTGAAATGAGCAGGGAAGCGAAAAAAGATACTCAGTTGGATAAAATCAGGAATATCGGGATAGCCGCCCATATTGACGCCGGCAAGACAACTACTACCGAGCGAATCCTTTTCTATTCCGGGCGTTTGCACAAACTTGGCGAAGTGCATGACGGCACTGCGACAATGGACTGGATGGCCCAGGAACAGGAGCGCGGTATTACCATTACGTCTGCAGCTACTACCTGTAAATGGAAAGACTGCCTAATCAATATTATAGATACGCCCGGACACGTGGACTTTACCGTAGAGGTTGAACGTTCACTGCGTGTGCTCGATGGCATGGTTGCTGTGTTCTGTGCCAAGGGTGGTGTTGAGCCCCAGTCGGAAACAGTCTGGCGGCAGGCTGATCGTTACCATGTGCCCCGCCTGGCTTACATAAACAAAATGGACACAACGGGTGCAGATTTCTACAGTGTGGTCGATCAACTTAAAGATAGGCTCCATGCTCGTGCCCTTCCGATTCAGATGCCTATTGGCGAAGAGGATGGATTTAACGGCATTATCGATCTTATATCCGGTAAAGCGATCAAGTACGAGGACGACCTCGGGACCCGCAGTTCAGAAACTGAAATCCCTGAAGGGATGAAAGAACAGGTTGCCGATTACAGGGAAAAAATGCTGGAAACCGTTGCCGATTACGATGATGAGCTGATGGAAAAGTATTTTAACAACGAAGAAATAACCGTCGCGGAATGCTACCGGGCCCTGCGCAAAGCGACTATTCAACACAACCTGGTTCCTGTTCTCTGCGGTTCTTCATATAAGAACAAAGGTGTTCAGCTGCTGCTTGACGCGGTCGTTGAACTTTTGCCTTCCCCTGTTGAGGTGGGGGCTGTTAAAGGTTATAACCCAAACAGTGGTGAAGAAGATTTTCGCCTGCCGGCAAACGACGCGCCTTTTGCGGCGCTGGTCTTTAAAATAATGGTCGACCCCTTTGTAGGGAAACTGGCTTTTGCCCGTGTTTATTCAGGAACCCTGAAGAAAGGGTCAACCCTGCTTAATGCTTCCCGTCAGAAAAAGCAGCGGATCGGCAGGTTAATCCGCATGCATGCCAACTTCCGGGAGGAAATAGAGCAGGCTACCACCGGTGATATCGTAGCCGTAATCGGGCCAAAAGAAATCGGAACAGGTGAAACGCTTTGTGCGATGGACAACCCAATTATCCTGGAGAATATTACGTTCCCCGAGCCGGTTATTTCTGTGGCCATCGAGCCTAAAACGAAAGCCGACCAGGATAAAATGGCCGTTTCGATGCAGCAGCTCTCCGAAGAAGACCCCACCTTCGTGATTCATACTGACCAGGATACGGGGCAAACGATTATTTCGGGCATGGGTGAGCTGCACCTTGAAATTATTACCGACCGCCTCCTGCGTGAATTTAAAGTTCAGGCCAATGTTGGCCGGCCGCAGGTAGCTTATAAAGAAACTGTCCTCGGTGAAACTACCGCTGAAGGCCGGTTTGTCCGTCAGTCAGGCGGACGTGGCCAGTATGGCCATGTAGTGATCGAGCTCTCCCCCCTGGAATCAGGCGGAGGCTTTGTCTTTGAAAATAAAATTGTCGGCGGCGCTATTCCGAGGGAATTTATTCCTGCTGTCGAAGGCGGCATGAAAGAAGCGGCCCTGAACGGAGTGCTGGCCGGCTACCCGGTTGTTGATGTTAAGGTGATTTTGAAAGACGGTTCATTCCATGAAGTTGACTCATCCGAACTGGCTTTTCGTATAGCAGGTTCCAAGGCCCTTAAAACAGCACTGTCGAAAGCGAAGCCGGTTCTTCTGGAGCCGGTGATGAAGGTTGAAGTTTCCGCGCCCGAAGAATACTTAGGTGAAATTATAGGTGATTTCACCGGCCGCCGCGGCCGCATACTGGGTACCGAACAGAGAAGCGGTTTGCAGATTGTAAGGGGAGTTGTTCCGCTGTCCGAAATATTCGGTTATGCGACTGAATTACGCTCTCACACCCAGGGACGCGGTGTATATAATATGGAGTTTTATCGTTACGAAGAAGTACCGCAGAGCATTGCTACGAAAATAATCACTCAAAGCGTTGCTTACTAACCGTTGGAGGTGCATTTAGTTGGCTAAGAAAAAGTTTGAGCGGACAAAACCGCATGTTAATGTAGGAACGATTGGTCACGTGGACCACGGCAAGACGACGTTGACAGCGGCGATGACCTACTGTCT
>SKOR01000104.1 GCA_007119965.1 Syntrophomonadaceae bacterium | reverse complement strand
GTTGGATTGCCCCTTTTACCCCTGTAAGTGGGGCAGGTAACCAGGTTCAAATTGCTGCGATAACTCTTGACAAGCTGCCGGTATATTGACGATGGGACAAGCGGTTGGTCGCCGAGAGCAAATAATACTCCCTGGATCTTATTGTTCACTGCCTTTAAACCGGATTGGAGCGATGAAGCCAGGCCGGTCCGGTAATCCCGATTTTCGACCAGGGTATAATCTTCGCGGTTTAACTTTTCAGGCCAGGGGCTGCCCGGCTTGATAACAACAATTATTTCTTCAAAACCGGCTTCTGTGACCTGTGTAAGAGTCTGTTCAAGGATTGTCAGATCACCAAGCGGCAGGGACAGCTTATCCTGCCCCATGCGCGATGAAGTGCCTGCCGCCAGAACAATACATGAAACGCCGGCAAGAGGCTTGCCTGCCGCAAAAGGCAGGGTTATTTTAACCGGATTTGGGTCTTTCAGGGCAGTCAATAGCAGGCGGCCGGGGCAGTTTTCCTGTTCTGCAAGCGCCAGGGCAATATTGATCGCTGTTAATCCCGGGTAATCCAGAAGGTCAGCCTTATTAAGGATGCAGATCTGCTCGCTGTCAGGCGCCTGCCGGAGTCCCAACTCCAACATGTAATTAAAGGCCTCGCCGGCCGTCTTTTCAGTTATAACGGCCCCGGGGACTGTTCCCGTTGCAGCGGTAAATTGATCGGGCCGGTGCACATTGCCTGCATTCAACGGCCTGCCTATAGCGTCAGCCCCGATGACCGCTGCAATCAGATCTGAACAGGAAGGCAGTACAGGTTCATGCGGGGCATACCCCTTTAACGGCAGACCTCTTGACCCGTCACCCTCGACCAGAATTGATACCTCCAGCTGATCGCGTAACTGCTTAATTTCATGGCTGCTGATTCCTTCAAGTTTTTGATCTTTAAGGATCTTTTTACCTACTACGGCAACCTGGTTACTTTTAAAATGTTTTTTAAGTATACCGGGGAGTTGCCCGCTATCGATATCAACAAAAAGGGGCAGGCCGGCCGGAATTCGTATTTTAGTCGTTGTGGTAAGCAGAACTTTTGATCCGGATGTCGCCATTTCGGCAGTCAGAGCCGATAAGAGGGCAGTTTTTCCTCCCCCGCCATAAAAAGTGAGCACCACGGGGGTCCCGGAACCGAAAGCAGGGTCAAGCGCTAACTGCTTCATAATTGGCTTTAAACGCTCCCTTTCACCTTTGCCCCGGGCGCTGCAGCCCGGACCGGGCCTGCAGATCGATGCGCCGGTTCAGGCTGCCTGTTTTGAAAGAGTTCTATAAGCTCCGGAAGTAACAGCGGTCCATGCATTCAACACCGTTTGCGGTGTCGATTATACCTTTGCCGGCCATGGGGCATTTAACAGCAGACATTTTATTATAAGGGCAGGCAACCCAGCCGGCCTCGCCGAGGTTGTATCCACCGCACTGACGGCACTGCAGGCCGTTCGGGGTGATGGTCAGGTCACCTGATTCCTTAATTTTATTGCACCTGAAACAGTAACAGTATTCCATGGTTTCGTTAGTAAGGGTATTGTTCTCCATGTTCATTATTTTCCTCCATGATAGGGCATACTTTAATCCTATATGAATTATATCATAGTCTGCAATTACCAGGAAAACCAGATAATAATTTGATGCAAAACCTGCTGCTGAAGGTTTCAAGCGCTTCATGCTGTCCGGTTACCTAATTTGACCTGCCAGCAGCAGGTGCTGCACCAACCTTAATGCAAGTGCTAAACATTTTTGAAATAGCGGCTCAAGATTGCCTCCAAAACACCCCCGCCTACTGAACGTGCTTTGTCTGAAATCCTGTAATAGTCAACGGCTGATCCCCGCGGGTCAATGTCACCGACTTTCAGGCCCCGGAAGACCTCAGAACCGGTATACAGCATTCCGCGAACCAGGCCGTTGATTTCCGAATTAATCTTCAGATCGCCGACTGCCGCAACTGTATCCCCTGCTTTAACAAGATCCCCTATCTTCTTTAACGGTTTAAATATTCCATCTGCCGGCGCCCGCAGCAACCTCTCTTTCCCATACCCTTCAATTAGTCCCGGTTCGGAGGTATCTTTTTCCGCCGAACCGCTGTATATTACCCTGCCGAGATTATGTCCGCGCTTGGTTTCAACTACGGCATGAACTTCCCTGCCGGCGGTGAAACCGGGCCCCAGACCAATCACCAGCTCCGCAAAATCTAGTCTGGTTGAAGTGTCCTTTTTAGCCATTATTGCGTCAACCACCACCGGGGGCTGCAGGGAAGCCAGGGCATCTGCTTTCCGGTCAACAAGGACCGGGATAACCCGCCTGTCCAGGTACTCCCCAACTTTCCCGGCCGAGGGGCACAGCTCTGCCCTGATGCCTTCAACTTCAATATATCCATCATACACGGCTGTCGCAAAAGAGACTGTTCGGCGTACAACCAGCGGTCGGGGCAGTTCCAGCATGACGACTGAGAATCCCGAGTTCCACAAACGGTGGGCGACACCTGTCGCCAGGTCGCCTGCTCCGCGAATTACCACTTTACGGGGTATGCCCATCTGTTCATCTCACTTTTCTTTTGCAGGGGCTTTTTTACAGCAGGCCCGGGGAAGGAACCGGCCTTCCCCGGGCTGTCTCTTTATCAACGCTGGTATATCGCAGAATTCTGCTGTTGGGGATGCATCCTAACCTGTTTATTTGTCTCTGTTTTGCTTTTCTCTCCTAAGCCCCTGAATTCTTTTTATCCTTTATCGCCTGCCAGACTCTCTCCGGTGTCAACGGGAAGGTGTTGAATTCGATGTCGAGTGCGTTGCACACGGCGTTGGCAATCGCCGGAGCTACACCGATCATCGGCTGCTCACCAATACCCCTTGCCCCGTAAGGCCCTTTTGTCTCAGGCGTTTCGAGGATGAAGCTGTCTATATGCGGAGTGTTATCAATTGAAGCGATCTTATAATCGGTAAAGTTACGGTTGAGCATGATTCCCTTATCAAAACGCACTTCTTCGTAAAGGGCAGTGGAAAGGCCCATGATCGTCCCGCCGTGCAGCTGTGCTTCACATAGCTGCGGGTTGACTGCTTTACCGGCATCGATTGAACTGGCCAGCTGCAGGACAGTTATAACGCCTGTTTCAGAATCAACCTCTACTTCCACGCCGGTAGCTCCGAAACAGTAGAACAGGCCCGGGTTGCCCTGTCCGGTTTCCGGATCAAGGTTGGTCATATTGGTGGGAACGTATGAACCCCTGCCGATGATCGGCCCGGCGATACCTTCACCTGTACACTTCTTGCAGCTGTCGGCCACTTCACGAATAGTCGCCTTGATTTCCGGATCTTTTGTTGAGAATATTTTTTTGCCGTCAAAAGACAGGTCTTCCTGGGGTGTCTCGAGCAGGTCAGCAGCAACGCAATAAATCTGGCCAAGCGCATCTTCGGCCGCGCGCTTGACGGACGTACCGCAGGTGTAAGTAATCCTGCTGCCAACGCTCTGCCACTCGTAAGGGGTAAAATCTGTATCGGGAACCTTGATGTCAATTTTATCGACAGGAATGTTCAGCGCTTCAGAAGCGATCTGGCTGATCGCCGTCAGCATGCCCTGGCCCATCTCTGTCGCCCCAATCATCACATGAGCTGTGCCATCTTCGTTGATGCGGATAATGGCCGAGGAAGCAGCGTTGCTGGGCTGAGCGGGACATTTAACCAGCCCGGCAATACCTTTGCCGCGGAATTTGCCCTCACTGCCGCTTTCTTTTTTACCCCAGCTGATTTTATCGGCCACAACCTGCAGGCACTGATCATAATCGAGATCGTGGACGACCTGTCCTGCGGCAGTGGTCGAACCTTCTTTCATTCCGTTAAGCTTACGCACTTCAAGTGGATCCATATCCAGTTCCCTGGCAATCGCTTCTAATTGACGTTCAATACCCCACTGCATTTCGCACATGCCAAAGCCGCGGACGGGGCCGCCGATCGAATTGTTGGTATAGACGCAGTAAGAATCGGTTTTAACGTTTGGAATATCGTATGCACCCGTGGAACTGTATCCGGCAGCGCGCACAATATTTACGCCGTACTCAGTGTAAGCGCCGCCATCCCAGATCATCTCATACTGCAGGGCTGTGATACGGCCATCTTTTCGTACACCTGTTTTAAGCTTGGAATACAGGGCCTGCCTGGTAAAGGTGCCCTGCATATCTTCTTCCCGGCTGAAGACGATCCGGATGATATGCCCGGGATATTTTTGGGCAATGGGTACCAGGAGACCTTCGATGGAAGCTCCCGCTTTACAACCGAAGCCACCCCCAATATAACTCGATATTACCCTGATCTTATGCATTGGGATGTCCAGTGACTTGGAAAGCAGCTGGCGCACCACGTTTGGTGACTGGGCTGTGCTCCAGACCGTCAATTTGCCGTCGGGGCTCCACTGCACAGCGGCTTTGTGGGTTTCGATCGGCACATGCTGCATCTGGGGGACGTAGTAATCCCGCTCAATGATCATATCTGCTTCTTCAAAACCCCGATCGATATCTCCCTTGCGCAGTTTGAAATGGTTGGCGATGTTGGTGCCTGGCTTGGGGTAAAAGATCGGCACAATTTCATAGTCTGCCAGGTTTTCATGGATTATCGGCGCATCGGGCTTAATGCCTTCGCGCGGGTCAAAAACGGCAGGCAGTTCTTCGTATTCAACTTCGATTAGTTCTACGGCTTCAGCAGCAGCTTCTTCTGTTACAGCGGCAACCACTGCCACCGGCTCGCCCCAAAAACGGACTTTATCAACAGCCAGGAAAGTTCTGTCGATCAGGTATAGGCCGATCATATTCGGATAGTCTTTTCCGGTCAGCACAGCCTTTACACCCGGGTGCTCCAGTGCCCTGCTTGCGTCAATGTTTTTTATTTTAGCATGGGCTACCGTGCTTTTTTTCATCTTTGCGTACAGCATGGGACCCATATAGCGATCCTCGATAAATTCCGCTAATCCGGTTACTTTTTCAATGGCATCTTTACGCGGTATTGAGGTTCCTACAGTCTTTAATTCAGCCATCTGTTTATCCTCCTTTCCTGTTCATTTTCCTGAAGAGGCCTTAATCGCCCCTCTGATTTCCTGGTATGCTCCACAGCGGCAGAGGTTGCCGCTTAAAGCTTCATCAATATCAGCATCGGTCGGGTTCGGCTTGCGATCCAGCAGCGCCCGTGCCGACAGGATCATCCCGGGTGTGCAGTACCCGCATTGAAAAGCGGCATGATCAATAAATGCCTGCTGGACCCGATCCAGCTCACCATTTTTAGATAAGCCTTCAATTGTGACCAGTTCCCTGCCGTCAAGTTCAACTGCCAGAACCAGGCATGAATTGACCGGTTTTCCGTCGAGCAGGACAACACATGCTCCGCATTCGCCGATTCCGCAGCCTTCCTTGACACCTGTCAAATGCAGTTCGTTCCTGATGAATCTGAGCAGAGTATGCCCGACAACAGCTTCGCGCTGTTCTTTTTCCCCATTTACAGTAAAGTTTATGGTAATTTTCTCTGACATTATCACACCCCCATCGTCTGTTCCAGGCCGCGCCGGACCAGGACTTCAACCATATGGTAACGGTATTCCCGGGAGCCTCTTAAATCGGTAATCGGAGATATATCATCATGGACCAGCCTGGCTGCTTCTGTCCAGTCTTTCTGGCCTTTTTCATTAACTGCTTTTTCAACCGATAACGCCCTCACCGGGGTAGCGGCGACTGCTCCGATAGCGATCCTGACCTGGGCTCCCCACCTTTGAACTGCAACGCCAACCGTAGCAAGATCTACCGAACCGGTACGCGAGGCTTTGAAGTAGACCCCTTTTCCTTCCGGGTAAGGCCTGGGAATCAGGATCGACTGGACAAGCTCACCTTTATTCAGGGCATTTTTACCCGGGCCGGTGAAGAATTCCCTGATCGGAACCGACCTGGTACCGTCTGAACCGACAATATTCACCACTGCATCCAGGCAGTAAAGCGGTGCTGCTGTATCGGCGGCCGGAGAAGCATTACAGATATTTCCTGCCACGGTAGCCCTGTTGCGGATTGCGTAACTGCCCACACTGTGGCAGCCTTCAGCCAGAACGGGAACATTATCCCTGATTGGCGCAAAGGTGGTAGCCTCATTTAAAGTGACGGCCGCTCCGATCGTTATCCCCTGATCGTTTTCTTCAAGCACATTAAACTCAGGTATATCTTTAATGTCTAAAAGTGTTTTGGGTGCAAATTTGCCGCCGCGCATACCGACAATCAAGTCCGTGCCGCCGGCAAGCGGGTAAACCTGCTGCCCTTCCTCTAGTTCCTGGAAGACGTTGCGCAAATCTGTGCATTTGATGTAATCATAAGACAGCATTTCCCTAATTCACCTCCGTGATTGAATTTAACAGGCCCGGCAGTAAAAGCACAGGCCTGTTGACAAATTCGCCTCTTATTTGGCCAGTTCTTTTAACGCATCGATGAATATTTCCATCGGAGGCTTAACAATACCGGCACCAACCTGGCCGATACCGGGTTCCTTGTGGGCAATACCGGTGTTAATCCGTGGAACGATATTTTTCTCGACAACTTTACGGACATCAATTCCGGTCGGGGTCCCTTTGAAGTCCATTGCCGGGATGTTGAAATTGTTATTTTCAGCAACTGTAATCTCATACATTTCATTTGTTGCATCAAAAGCATCGGCAGGTGATCCGCCGATAAAGTTAACGATAGCCGGCGCTGCAGCCATGGCAAATCCACCGACTCCGACGGTTTCGGTAATAACGCTGTCACCGATATCGCGGTTGGCATCCGAAGATTTAAACCCTGAGAAGTAAAGACCGTCAGGGACATTGGCCGGTGCGGTAAACCACTTGTCACCGGTACTGCTGACCCTGATCCCGAAATCGGTTCCGTTGCGGGCCATGGTAGTGACAACAGTCGAGTGCTCGACACCATGTGCTGCCAGGGCCATACTCTTGCAGGCAGCCATAATCGCGTTAAGCGAAGTCAAATCGTTACTGTGCATAAAGGCAAGTACTTCGGCGGCAGCAGAGGCTTTTTTGCCTTTAAAATATTCAGATACGTTGGACAGGTCAAGGCGCGGGGCATCGTAATCGGTCTTTTTGCCCCACTGGGTCTCCACGATGAAGGGGGCAATTGTCCTGATAAAGAGCGATGTGGTAGCCCTGTTGCGGTTGTGAGCGTCGTCACCCATGTGCAGGGCCTGGGCGATGATCGACTTCATATCAACACCCCCGGCCAGGTGTACAGCTTCTTTGAGGACCGAAGCGTATACCTCATCGAGCCACTTTAAGCGGTTGATGACCTCATCATCGTAAGCGCCGTAGCGCAGGACTTTGCCGTACCCTTCGTTCATGTTGGAATAGGTGTAGCCGCCGAGTTCTTTATCTTCAACGATAAAGACCTGCTGAGAAGGAGTTGTCACGCCGGCCATCGGGCCGACGGCATTGTAGTGGTGGCACGGCGCGAATTCAATATCACCTGAAGCACCAAGTTTTTCCGCCTCTGCGGTATCTTTTGCTTTTCCTTCATAGATCAGACCGCCGATAATTGCCCCTTTGAGCGGTCCGCTCATCCTATCCCAGGTAATCGGGGGGCCGGCATGCAGAAATAGGTTATCTTTCATACCGGGGATAACTTCACTTGCCTTCCCGATATCTACCCATACCGGTCTTGACATCATCATTTTCTTGACAGCTTCCTGATTTGCCTGATCAATCTTGCTCATCAGAAATAACACCTCCACTATTATTTTAATTTATCGAGCAGACTTAGTAAATCGTCATTGCCCATGGCCGGCGGCTGCCAGCGCACGTGCATGACGCTGGTTCCTCTTTCCTTAAGGGTTTCAGCAAAACCCTCCAAACCGATGTTGATTATTTTCAGCTCGCTGTTGAATAGGGTCTCCATACTTTGAGCCTCCTTAAATAGCTAGTTTGAAAGCAATTCAGCTGCGAATACGGCGGCATCAGCGTTGCTGGGAAAGACCAAAACGCCTTCTTTTTCCAGCTTGGCGACCTGCTCGCCGCGGTTTTGAATGTCTTCGTCTGTCCCACAGACAGTGGTGACAAAACTTAAATGCCGTCCGTCTTTTTGGGCTATCTCTTTTGCTTCCCTGATCGCCTCTAATGCTGAACCGGCCGGGTCGGGGTGGGCATTATGGCCGAGAACCAGATCGAGCATGATCACCGCTGTTTCAGGGTCCTTTGATTCCTCGATAATCCTGCTGTTACGCAGGGAGGGGTCGATCATCGGGTGCAGGCGGCCCTGGGTAAATTCATCTTCACCAAAATCGATCACGGTATTTGCGCGGCTTTTATAGACATCATCTATTTTTTCAGCGCCTTCATAGCTGAGATTGGTGTAAATATCGCTGATTGTACCCTGAAGCAGGATCAGTGTTTCATAGGCCAGGGTCCCTCCTGAATAAAGGGCCCGCAGGTACTTCTGGTTCTCCTTATACTTCTTTTTCTCGCCACCCGCCAGCTTTTCGTCAGCTTTTAATACGCTGTCACCGCTTCCTGCATCCTTCTTGCGGGACAGGTTAACCGCTTTTTGCGCCGCTTCCTTAAGTGTGCCGGCCGGTTCACAACCAGCCTTACGGACCTGTTCCAGGTCACCCCCGAGAAAGTTAACTACAACCGGTTTTTTGCTTTCGGCAGCTGCAGCCAGAACTTTTTCAGTCACTTCACTGTCAGGCGGCTTGGAAACGATAACCACAACTTCAGTATTTGAATCTTTCAGCAGAGCTTCTAAACCCTGCAGCATGGTTATCCCGCCGACGGCAGCCTTCACATCGCGGCCGCCTGTGCCGATCCCCTGGCTGATCCCTTCGCCGAGGTTACTGATCAGGCTCGATACCTCCTGCAAACCGGTTCCTGCAGCGGCGACCACACCGATTTTACCCTGTTTGACTTCATTGGCAAAAGCCAGGGGTATGCCGTTAATAATAGCTGTTCCGCAGTCTGGGCCCATTACAAGAAGGTCTTTTTCAAGGGCTTTTTGTTTCAGGGCTACTTCATCTTCCAACGATACATTGTCACTGAAAATCATCAGGTGTAACCCTGCATCGAGGACCTGGTCCGCTTCACGGCGGACATAACGCCCTGGTATGGATAGCAGGGCCAGGTTAGCGCCTGAAAGGTTTTGCAGCGCGGTTTCAAAGGTCCGCGGCACAAAATCACCGAGCAGGTTTTCCCTCTCGACCTGCTTGTTCATTTCATCCAAAGCACTCTGGATAGCCTGCTCCGCTTTTTCTTCATCTTCCGCTTTTACTGCTATGATCAAATCATTTGCTCCGGCTTCTGTTTCAATCTCGTCGGTCCAAAGCCCGCCCGAGCGGAGAAATTTTTTATTATGATCTGTTCCTACAATCGTTTCGGCTTCAATTACCCCTTCAAATTCTCTTACTGTGCCTGAAAGGCGCATCAGGTAAACTGAATCCCGAAAAGTGTTTTTTAATATATGGCTTTTAATAAACACAATGCTACCTCCTTCCTCTCATTTTATTTGTCCTACAGTTTACTCCTAAGCTGCGTACCGCCAATACCGGAAAGCGCTTCAACAGCCTGTTCCAGTGAAGTTATAATCGCTGTCTTTCCTTTCCTGCGGGCGAACCGGAGCGCCGCTTTTACCTTGGGCCCCATGCTGCCGGCCCCAAAGTGGCCCTCCTGTTCATACTTTTCCATTTCAGCCACGGTGACAACGCCCAGCTTTTTCTGATCAGGCTGGCCGTAGTTAATATATACTTCCCTGACATCAGTTAAAATCATCAATACATCGGCATCAACAATAGTTGCCAGCAGCTCTCCCGCTAAATCTTTGTCAATTACGGCCTCAATGCCCTTGTAACCGTAGGGTTGATCGGCTACAACGGGAATTCCGCCTCCTCCTGCTGCAATTACCATGCAGCCGCTGTCTATCAGCTTTTTTACGACTTCCTCTTCTACTATTCTTGCTGGCATGGGCGAAGGAACAACTTTTCGCCAACCACCCCTGGCCTTATCTTCCACCCATACTTCATTTTTCTCTTTCATGAATGCTTCAGCTTCTTCTTTGCTGTAAAATGAACCAATCGGCTTAGTCGGGTTTTGGAAGGACGGATCGTCCTTATCAACCTGGACCCTGGTAACAATCGTAGCCACTTCTTTTTCGACACCCTGCCTGGCCAACTCCTTGCACATGCCCTGCTGTAATATATAACCGATTTGGCCCTGGGACATAGCCCCGCAAATATCAAGCGGCATCGGCGGAGTCTTATCACTGGCAGTTTCATTCTGCAGGTGGATCTTGCCTACCTGCGGCCCGTTACCGTGTGTAATGACCAGGTCGTGGTTGTGGGCCAGCTGTACGAGCTGTTGGCAGGCCGTTTCAATGTTTTCATACTGCTCTTCTACTGTTCCCTTTTGACCCGCTTTAAGTAAAGCGTTACCTCCCAGTGCGACGACAATTTTCAAGTATAACCAACCTCCTTAAATAATTTCAATCATGACGCAAACCAAAAATTTAACGCTGATCCTATTATAACGAATTATATTTTATTTGCATATTTCTAAAAATTAAACATAACCTTTAAATTTCCTTTAGAATATATCAATAAATCGCAGTTCTATCTTTGTATATACCCTACAAATTTATTGACATAGTTCACCACTTTCTGATATCGTTATGTCATTAAGGCGAGAGGAAGTGGAAAACATACAAAAACAATACGGCATAACAGTCAGAGAAGCCATGTCACTTGATATCGTCAACCGCCTGCAGGTGGTAGGCGGCCGTGAGGGCCTTGATCGGGTGATAAAACTGGTTAATGTTATTGAAGTGCCCGACATCATGGACTGGCTGATCGATGGAGAATTCTTACTGACTACAGGTTACTCCTTTCGTGAATACCCTGAATTACTGGAAACTTTAATCCCGCGCATGAGTCAGGCCCAGAGTGCAGGCCTGGCCATTAAAACAAAGCGCTACCTCGATGAAATCCCCAGCGAAATAATTGTCAGCGCCGACGAACATAACATCCCCCTGCTGGAAGTCCCTTTCGACCTTTCATTTTCCGAAATAATCGCCCCGATCCTGGGAGTTGTTTTTAATAAACAAAACAAGATTCTTCAGAAATTGGAACAGGCCCATAAAAAACTGATGGACCTGGCTTTAAACGGCAGCCCGTTGGAAGAACTCTGCAAAGAAACCGGCAAGTTAATTTCAAACCCCGTTGCCATTATCGACAGGGAAGGTGTTTTGATTATAAACGACAATGCTCCCGACAAGGATAAATTTGAGCTTTTATTTTCCGATAAAAGTGTTCAGGTTAAGCAGGAAAAGCTGCGTTTCGGGAACACAAAAGAAGTCAAATACTCGCTTGAGTACTCTTCCGCTACCGAAATGCCGATTTCGATCAAAGCAATCCGAATCCCGATTATTGCCGCCAAGTATGAATACGGGCACATGGTTGCCCTGATCAACAGACCGATCTATGAGCCCGACATACTGACCATGGAAAGAGCTGCAACGATTGCCGCCCTGGAATTCACCAAGCGCAAGGCAATCTTCGAGATTGAAAAAAGCTACTACAGCGACTTCCTGGAAATCTTACTTTCTGCTGATTTTGACAATATCGATGAAATTATCAAGCGCGGCAGGATCTTTAACATCGACCTGGATACCCCGACAGCTGTGGTGATTATTAATGACAACAGCAATAACGATATTGAAGAAATTCACGACTACATGAGTATGAACGGAAAGCGATCGAAAGAAGATCTGCTCAAAGAGATCAACAGCTTTTTCCGGCTGCATGGAACCGCGAATTTAATAGCCGGCATCAAGGGTAACAACGTTGTTATTGTTTTAGGCTTAGCAGAAAACGGGCCCGGCGAGTTAAAGGAAACGGTAGTTTCCCTGCTCAAGTATTTAAAGGACTCAATCAGGCTAAACATGAAAATCAACATCGGTGTTGGCAGGGCCAACGAAGATATCCGGATGATCGGCCGCAGCTTTGAAGACGCCCGCGAAGCATTAAAGATTGCCCAGTTATCCGACACCGCCCAGGTGGTGTTCTTTGACAACCTTGGTTTCTACAAAATTTTAAGCGAAAAGAACCGCAGTGAACTGGAAAAATTCGTTGAGGAACTGCTGCAGCCCGTTTTTGATTATGATCGCAATAAAAAAGGCGACTTGATAAAAACCCTTGAAACGTATTATGAAACTAACCGGAACCTCAAGCTGACTTCGACTAAACTCTATACCCACTATAATACCGTGCTTTACCGCATTAAGAAAATTGAAGAACTGACCGGCATCAGCCTGGACAATCCTGAAAACGCCCTCAATCTTGAAATCGCGGTAAACATCCTCAAGCTTTTCCGGAACAACTCAGTTTAAACTGCCCCATAAGTTAAAAAGGTGTCAGACACCTTTTTAACTTATGGGAGATGTAAAAGGGGCGGCATTATATGCCGCCCCTTTTAATATGCGTTTTATCTGTTTTTTAGTCGTCGGAGAAGGGCTTAACCGGTTCGTGCTGGACATGCCTGTCTTTCCTGATTAAACCGCGTTCCTCGGGAGTTCCGGGGATAACGTTATCCAGGATTAAGCCGAAGATAGCGGCGACAGCCATCCCTGTTGAACCAACGATGTTGATGATGTTGGAGAGCCAGGGAGCCCACTCGAAGTAGAGTTGCATTGCTTCTCTTAAGTGAGTGCCGTTGAAGATACCCGGCACACTGATGCCCATGAAGAGGCAGAAGCCCATAATCATCTGGTTACGCATTGATGTTAAGTCGGCTTTAGCCGAGTTGCTGATACCGATTGAGGCAATCAAACCGAACAGGGCGCAGTAAAGACCGCCGACGATCGGTGTGGGAATCGAAGATACAGCAGCGCCGAACTTGCCGAATAAACCGAGAACGATCAGGACTACTACGCCGATGTTAACAACGTAACGGCTGGCAACCCTGGTCAGTCCGACCAGTCCGATATTTTCTGTGTAACTGGTGCTGGAAAAACCGCCGAAAACACCGCTTAAGAAGCAGCCGACACCTTCAAATCCGATGCCGCGGCTTACCTGCTTATCAGTCAACTCAGGTCCCTCAGCAGCTTCGTTAATAGCATGGTAATCGCCGTAGGATTCAATCATCGAGGCCAGGTAACCGGCCAGGATAACCAGGAAGAAGCCTATTTCAAACTTGGGTAAACCCCACGGGAAGATCAGGTTAATCCTGAACCACGGTGCGGCACCGACAGCGGAAAGGTCGATATAACCGGGATCACCGGGTGCATATACGCCGCCCAGAGAAAGGACATAACCAACCACCCAGGCGACAACAACGGCAAGCAAAACCGGGAACAAGGAGAAAAACGGCATTTTTGGTCCGAGAATAAGTGCGAAAACAAACGTTAAAACAATAACTATGGTTGCCAGCAGCACGTTAGTTGCCGCATCAGGCGCTCCGACATACCACAGTGATAAACCAATCAAGGCAATAACCGGGCCGATAACCACAGGGCTGACAAAGCGCTGCAGCTTGCCGATTATACCGGTAAATCCGATGATAATCTCTACAAGTGCGCCAAGCATAATTGCACCGGCAATGTGCTGCATTGTCACTGCAGGCCCCATAGCTCCGACGGCACCGATAATGCCGAAGAATGGTCCCAGGAAAGCAAATGATACCCCCTGAATAATAGGCAGCCTGGTTCCAAAGTTGACCTGCAGGAATGTGGCAACGCCCGAAGCGAGCATAACCGCAGAAATCAGCAGGGCAATCTGTTCGGGCGACATTTCCATGACCGGGCCTAACAGCAAGGGCACGGATACAGTAGCGCCAAACATGGTCAGGACGTGCTGAATACCAAGGAACAGAGCTTTACCAAACGGCTTTGGTACTTCGTCTAAAGTATAAGCCATTTTTCTTTTTTCAATCATCCTGTTTTCTACCTTCCTTTCAATCAGATTATTTATCAATCACAACCGCTTCAGTCGCCTCTAGATCACCTCCTGTTTCAAGAATTTTTTTGCCCGGTATATTTAAAATTAAGCCGCATTTCGTATTTAAAAACCCTGCTTCCGGTTGCGATAAAATTTATTATTCTCTTAATTATGTAAATTCAAGGTGTTAGCTGAAAACCCTTTATGTAAGATATATAAATTTTTAGGATATTATTTGTATTTTATATCTAAATAATACCTTCTAGCTGGTATTACGGATCATCTGAGAGACAAAATATAGCAGGCCAATCATTAAATCATAACCTGTGCTTGAGCCGATATTTTGCATCCGCTGCAGTGATGCAGGTTCTGCCCTGCTGCAGGCCAGCGCGAGGATGAACTTTTGAAACACTTCGGGGGTAAGGCCCATCCGGCCTGTCTCCAGCATATGCCTGCCCATCGGGTTAGTCTTCGCGGCTGCTTTGTTAAAGCCGGCAAATATTTTGTCAAGGAACAAAAGGTCATAATTGAAGCAGTGGTACGCAACCAGGGCCCCGTGAACGAGATCGTCCCCGGTTGGCGTAGAACCGCGTCCCATGCCGATAATTTTTCGACAGGAAGCGACAAATTCCTGCTCAAGCCCGGTGAGCAGCGCTTCAACCAACGGCGGAAAACTGCTGAGAATCTTATCCCTGAAATAATCGTCTCCTCCCGGCAGGCCGAGCAAAACCGCACTTGCTGTCGGAATATTAATGTCCTGAAGAATTCTCCGGCAGGACCCTGCATTCTCCGCTAAGCGCGCATAATCAAGATCATTTATCCTAACCGGCGCGAAGCAGTATTTTTTTCCTTCGCGCCAGTTAATCAAATATCTGCCTTCACTAAACGACAGGGCGATACTAAACGGGTCAAACCATCCGCAGCCGGTTAAGGTAACCGCCTTTTTTAACTTTATAAACTCTGAATTGTTCAGGCCCACGGTACAGGGCCCTTTTTCAAGCTCCGGGCCGGCAATCATCAGCAGGTGCGGCCACGAATCTGCCGTAAAATTTATAACCTGGTCATGAATGGAAAAGACATTAATTTTTGAACGATCTGTAAAGCGCTCCAAATCTTTGGCAAACCAGGCTGGTTCCAGATACTCAACCCGCTCGGGCAGATCATCGGCCGGATATAAAATTGCGATTGCACCCCCGCCTCAACTTCCCCTTCAAAGGGAAGCGGTTATGCAGCCTGTCTTTTTAAGCAGATTGCGTCGCGTATGTCCGTTCGCCGCATATCCTGCAGTAGCAGGGCTGCCATAATTCAACCGTTCCGGGAAGATCAGATAATCCCTTTTTCGCGAAATCCTGCGATCTCCTCTTTAGAGTAACCCAGTCCAGTTAGAACCTGATCAGTATGCTGACCCAGGGTTGGCGGCACGGCTGAAACCTCACCGGGAGTCAGGGACAACTTGGTCGGTACACCGGTCAGCTTGATCATGCCGGCTGTCGGGTGCTCTTTCTCAACCACCATCTCCCTTACCTCGACATGCGGATCGGTTAATACCTTGTCGAGAGTCCGGATTCGACCGCAGGGTACCCCTGCTTCTTCCATAATCCTGACCCATTCTTCGGTAGCCTTTTCCCTGGTAATCTCTTCAATGATTTCTTTCAGTTCTCCCGGGTGCTGGTTGCGGGATCTCATATCGGCAAAGCGGGAATC
>SKOR01000060.1 GCA_007119965.1 Syntrophomonadaceae bacterium | reverse complement strand
CAGTGGGTACTACAGTGCTTGGATTTCAAGCGGTTTCTTTTAATTTCAGTTGATTAAACCACCTCGCTTCAAATTCCACCGGGGTGAGATAATTCAGGGTGGAGTGACGTCTTTTTACGATTGTAGAATGCTTCGATATATTCGAAAATAGCAGACTTGAGCAGCGATCGTGTTGGCCAATTGTTACGGTCGAGCAATTCGGTCTGTAGAATGGCATAAAAACTCTCCGCTGCTGCGTTGTCCAAAGCGTCAGCAACTGTGCCCATTGAGCCAAGTAAGCCGGTATCTTGCAGACGCTGGCTAAAGACTAATGAGGTGTATTGCGACCCATGATCTTAAATGATGAATCAATCCCTTCTCAGGTTTGCGGTTCCAAACAGCCATATTAAGTGCGCCGGCGGGATAGGGTAAACCGGATTTCCCTAATCGCGAATCTTTAGTCCGGTTAATCGACTGCGGTTAATTTACCCGAAGACCTTTTTTGAAAATGTTCCCCATTTCCCCCCATTTTACCAGTTTTGCACACTTAAACATAGAGCAACAGAAAGAGGACGGAGCCGAAAAGCCCCGTCCTCATTACGTTTCAGTGGTGCGAGCGAGAGGATTTGAACCTCCACACCCTTACGGGCACTAGGTCCTGAACCTAGCGCGTCTGCCGTTCCGCCACGCTCGCATTTGTTGTGTTGCCTTATATATTATATACACTCTAAGGCAAGTGATCAATAGCGTTTTTAATATTAATCTTCATCTTCAGATTCTTTTTGTTCTTCATGTTCTCTTTGTACTTTTTTACGGGCAAGTTCAGCAGGATCAGGCAGCAGCTGCCTCAGCTCGATGGGCAGGGGGAAAGCAATCATATTGCCCTGCTGGCTGGCAATCTCCGGAAGGGTCCTCAGCAGTCGGACAAAGAAACTGCCTTCCTGGGCGCTGAGAGTTTTCGCCGCTTCGGCAATCCTGCCGGCAGCCTGCTTTTCACCTTCAGCCTGGACAATAACCGCTCTTCTTTCCCTTTCCGCGGTAGCCTGCCTGGAAATAGCTTTCTGCAGGGCTTCCGGGATGACAACGTCTTTAATTTCCACTGCTGTTACCTTAATTCCCCAGACGTCGGTGGCTTCATCCAGGATACTTTGGATCTGCTGGTTTAGTTTATCCCTTTCCGACAGAAGCTCGTCAAGTTCGGCCTGGCCGGCCACGCTGCGCAGCGTAGTCTGGGCTAGCTGGGCGGTAGCCATGCGGAAATCTTCTACATTGTTAACCGCGTTGTTAGGATCGACCACCCTGTAATAGACAACCGCATTTACACTGGTTGTTACGTTATCGCGGGTGATTACTTCCTGGCTTGGGACATCAAGGGTGATGATCCGCAGTGATATCCTGAACAAGCGGTCTACCACTGGAATTACAAGAACGAACCCCGGGCCTTTTTCACCGATTAATCGGCCCAGTCGAAATACAACCAGCCTCTGGTACTCCGGAACGATTTTGATCGCCGAAGTAACAAAGACTATAATGACAACAACCAGAGGTATATACAAACCACCTTCAGCCAATAATTCAAACATTCTTCTACCTCCTCAACATAGTAATTTATTGATCAAGATTCCGGTTCATTTACTTCAGATTCCGGCGCTGCATTATTATACTGCCTCCGCCTTACATACAACATCAGGGTTTCAGCACGGACCACTTCTACTTCTACCTGGGCGGGTATTGTCGATCCATCTTCACTGACCGCTCTCCAAAGTTCTCCCCTGGCCTTAATCATTCCCTCAGGATTTAACTCTTTAACGGTTACCCCGGTTTCAGGCGGGTTAAAATAACTGCTTCCACCCGTCCATGTCCGCCTGCTGTGCAACACCCTCTGGGCAATAACGAGAATGATTATAACCAGCCCTAAAACTGTGCCGATTACCGTTACCAGGAAAGTGGCGTACCAATCCCTGGCCATCAGCGGCTCAGTGGGCAGCATAACTGCGCCTGCCACAAGTGAAATCGCTCCTCCTATCCCGAAGACCCCGAAACCGGAAGTAAATATTTCTGCAGCTATCAAACCCAGGCCTAGCAGCAGCAGGACCACCCCCGTTGTATTGATATCAAATAAGCCAATACCGTAGATGCCAAGGACCAGGAGAATTGCACCACCAACTTCCGGGACAAACGTACCCGGTGCGTTGAATCCGAGGTAGAGGCCTAATAAGCCGGCCATTAAAACCAGAAAAGATATTTGCGGGTCGCTCAGCCAGTTCTGCAGCCTCTCACTGACGGTCATATCGTCATAAACCAGGGGAGCGCCTGCTGTTTCCAGGCTGTAGGTCAAGCCCTGTTTTTCAATAGTGGTTCCGTCAAGCGTATTTAACAGTTCGGTAACGTTAGCGGCCAGGTATTCAATGATGCCCACTTCAAGGGCCTCCCTGGCATCAAGCGTCAGATTTTCAGTAACAAACCTTTCCGCGATATCTTCCGGCCTGTCTTTTTCACGGGCCATGCTGCGCAGGTGGGTTGAATAGAAAATAGTGGTTTTTTCATCCGCTTCCGACGCTCCCTCGGGGGAGATAGCGATCGGCTGGGCTGCGCCTACAGTTGTTCCCGGGGCCATAGCGGCAATATCCGAGGAAATAATGATAAAAGCGCCCGCCGAACCGGCAATAGCGCCTGAGGGGGCGACAAGCACGGCAATCGGAATTTCAGCATTCAGGAATAGTTCATTGATCTGCAGCGTTGCGTCAACCAAACCGCCGGGTGTATTCATGACCAGCACAAATAGCTGCGCATCCGCTTCCAGCGCTATCTCTACCTGCCTCTCGAGGAAATTTTTCTGCCCTGCCGTAATTGCACCATCCAGTTCAACTACATGGACCGGCCTTACTGCAGCCTCGGCAGGAGAAGCATAAACGGCAGCAGACGCGATTAATAAAATGAGTAATACTGCAATGGTTATTTTTAATCGAATATTTTTTTTCATAGTAATCAACGACCTTCTAAATAGATTTAGTATGGCTTACAATTAATTATATAATAATTCAGACTGTATTAAAAGGGTATGGAAAGCTGTAATCTTATAAACAGCTAAAAGTCCGGAATATAATACTGCGCATTGACTGCCGCTGCTTCCTGGAATATAATATAACTAATTAGGTTACATATAAATGAGGCCTGGGTAATGATTACCAAAAAAGCTGAATACGCAATAATCATTTTGACTGAGCTTGCTTCTTACCCTCCGGGAACAAAGATTACCAGCAAGGCAATTGCAGAAAAGCGATCCATTCCGGTCAACCTGGTTGTCCAGCTGCTGGCGGTCACCAGGGAAGCGGGCTGGACCAGCGGGACTAGGGGTCCGGCCGGCGGCATCCGCCTGAACAGCGATCCGGCGGAGATAAATATGCGCCAGGTGATTGAAAAAGTGGACGGGCCGATCGGCATCACCCGCTGCCTGTTCAGTGCAACCCCCTGCCGTGATAAAACCCATTGCTCACTGCGGGGCATCTGGTCTACAGCACAGCAAAAAATGCTATCCGTGCTGGAAGAAGTTTCAATTAAAGACCTGGCTGAAGCAGGTGAAGCAGATTGTTAAGAATTCAGGGCCCCGGGTTACCATGATCTCACTGTTTTATGTCCGGCCGGCAGACCAGCAGCCGGTAACTGCATGAACATATGGATCTATTCTTTGATACTGCCGTCTACCCCGATAATGACTTCCTGCAGCGGGGTTCCAGCCCCCGATTCTTCCAGCGCCGCTTTCACCAGTCTTGATAAACCGAAACAGCAGCCAACTTCCATATGAGCAAGAGTGATACTCTTCAGGTTATTCAGACTGAATATTTCAACGAGTTTTTTATGGTATGCACCTGTATCATCTAATTTAGGACATCCGATAACCAGCGAACGTTCAGCCAAAAATTTGCGATGGAAATCGGCAAAAGCAAAGGGCACGCAATCGGCGGCTATTAAAAGATTTGACTCCTGCAGGAAGTTGGCCCGGGGATTAACCAGGTGCAGCTGCACCGGCCAGTGGCTTAACTCTGCTTCTGGGGCACCTTGCTCCGGCAGCTTTGGAGCGGCCACCTGCAGACTGCTGTCACCTGTTTTTAGATTCCTTTCCAGGCTGCTGCCGCAGCAAGCACCGCACTCTTCCGCCGGCTCTTCTTTCTGAAAGCTCTTCAGGCGTTCTTCCACTGCTTCTTCATCAAAAGGTTCGGCTTCCCTCTCGATCATTTCAATAGCTCCCTGTGGGCACTCACCGAGACAGTTGCCCAAACCGTCACAGTAGATATCTTTTACCAGGCGGGCCTTTCCGTCTACAATCTGCAGGGCGCCCTCCTCACAGGATGGAATGCAGAGGCCGCAACCATCGCACTTGTTCTCATCAATTGAAATTATTTTACGGACAACAGTATTCATGCTTAAAACCTCCATATTTTTATATTAGGTATATAATTTACACTTTACACCTTTAACGATATAAGTTCCTCGACCAGGCGCACTTCAGGGCCGGCCTGATCAACCGGTTTGTTCCCCAGAATCTCACTGACAATCGCTTTCGTTTCTTTAACCGCTTTCTGCGGCAGGGTGTGTTCGCGTCCGAGATCATCTAAAAATGAATCAGGATCGCTAACCAGGTTTTCCTGTTTCAGGAATATGATTATGATCGAAGCTGTTACGGGCAGCATGTCAACCT
>SKOR01000112.1 GCA_007119965.1 Syntrophomonadaceae bacterium | reverse complement strand
GCGAATTGATGGGTGCGGTGGTTGTTTTTCAACCGGTCGGCGATATCTTAAAGCTTATGGATGAGCTGCAGCACAGCAATGCCATAATCGACAACCTTTATGCCCAGATCGACCAAATTTCCGGCAGCAGGTTCAGTTTTGAATCACTGAACGGTAAAAGCAATCTCCTGATGTCGACTATAGAGCGGGCCCGCAAAGCGGCCCGCAGTGAATCCGCTGTATTGATCAGCGGTGAAAGCGGAACGGGCAAAAGCCTTTTTGCCCAGGCTATTCACAACAACAGTTCCCGTAAGAAAAAGCCCCTGATGGCGATAGATTGTGCTGCTGTCCCCGATTCACTGCAGGAAATCGAAATGTTCGGTTGTGAGAAGGGTGCTATGCCAGGAATTGTGCGGACCCGCATCGGGAAAATTGAACTGGCCGGTGGCAGTACTCTTTTTGTAAAGGAAATAAATTCGCTCAACCCCTACCTGCAGAAAAAATTGCTGAGCGTCCTGGAAGAACAGAAATTTTGCCGAATCGGAGGCGATCAACCGCTTTCGATCGATGTCAGGATCATTGCCTCGGCCAGTGAGAACCTGTTAAATGCTTCACTGCAGGGCCATTTTCTGGAAGGACTCTATCGCAGGCTCAGCCAGGTTACAGTAACCCTGCCACCACTTCGCAAGCGGCCCGAGGATATCCCTCTGCTGGCTGAAGCGCTGATGGAGCGGCTAAACCGTAAACTGGGCAAAAAAGTGCAGGAGCTGTCGCCGCGGGCCCTGCAGGAGCTTTCGGAATATGATTGGCCGGGTAATATCAGCGAACTTAAAAGCGTTATTGAGCGGGCCATGGTGGTAGCAGATGGCGGGGTTATTGAATACCATCACCTGTCTCCGTATATCGGGCGCCTCGGTATCCAGGATTCGCCTGCTTTTGATGAGATAATTCCCCTCGATAAAATGGAGGAAATGATGCTAAAACTGGCGATGACCAGGTACGGAGAAACCCTGGAAGGCAAAAAAAAAGCTGCCCAGTCCTTGAATATATCTCTGGCAACCTTATATAATAAGTTGAAAAAGTACGGTGACTAGGACAATATCTGAACGAATGGAGGATTCACATTGAAGCTTTATGAATACCTGGGTAAAGAGTTATTTGATCGTTACGGCATAGCTGTGCCGGCTGGCAGGGTTATAGAAAATGCCGGACAGGCTGCGGAAGCTGCGGCAGAATTAGGAGAAGTGGTTATTAAGTCGCAGGTTTTGACCGGTAAAAGAGGAAAAGCCGGAGGTATTGCCTTTGCCTCAAGCCCTGACGAAGCTAAAAAAGAGGCCGAACGGATTTTTAAAATGGAACTTGGCGGTTTTACAGCCGATAAATTGCTGGTTGAAAAAAAAGTGCAGATAGAGCAGGAGATATACCTGGCCATAACAGTCGACGGAACCGCCCAGCGGCCGGTTGTGCTTGTTTCACTAGACGGCGGGATGGATGTAGAGGATGTTCCAGAAGAGCGGATGATCAGATGGCCGGTTGACGTTACAGTCGGTATGCAGGGTTTTATGGTCCGCGAAATATGCCGTAAACTGGGGGTTAAAGGCAGCCTGCAGAAAGAGTTCCTCAAGCTTCTGCCCAAACTGTATAAGCTTTTCAGGGAAATGGATGCCGAACTGGCGGAAATCAATCCCCTTGCCTTAACGCCGGATGGCCTGGTTGCAGCGGATGCGAAGGTTACCATCGATGATGATGCTCTCTACCGCCACCCGCAGCTGCCGAGAATCAAGGAAAAAACTGCGTTGGAACTCAGAGCTGAAGAGCTTGACCTTGCTTATGTTGAACTCGACGGTGATATTGCTGTTATGGCCAACGGGGCGGGGATCACTATGGCTACTTTAGATATGGTCCAGCATTACGGCGGGTCGCCTGCCAATTTCCTGGACTTTGGCGGCGGGGCTGATGTGGAAAAAACTTCCCAGGCCCTTGAACTGCTGCTGGGGACAAACCCCAGGGTGCTGCTCATTAATATCTTCGGCGGTATTACCCGCTGTGATGTAGTTGCTGAAGCTTTTGCCAGGGTCAGGGAAAGCAAAGGGATCAACCTGCCGGTTTCATTTCGCCTGGTCGGCACCAATGAAGCTGAAGGCCGGGTTATCCTCGAGAAAGTGGGAATTAAATCTTTTACCTCGATGGATGAAGCCGTGAGCCATGCAGTTGATCTGCTCGGTGCTTAGCGGTCAATAAGAACCCTGTTGCGAGAACGGATAATTTATGATTTGCTGTGATGAAAGGAGCATATCGAATGTCAATCTATATTAACGATAAAACGCGCGTCCTGGTCCAGGGTATAACAGGGAACCAGGGTTCGTTTCATACCGGCCAGATGCTGGCTTACGGAACTAAAATCATTGGAGGGGTTTCTCCCGGAAAAGGCGGGCAGTCTGTTGAAGGGGTTCCTGTTTATGATACTGTTTTTGAAGCAGTAGATAAAGAACCTGCGGATGCCAGCATTCTCTTTATCCCGGCGCCTTTTGCCAGGGATGCCGCTTTAGAAGCACTTGCTGCCGGTATTAAAATTCTGGTTCTGATTCCCGAACATATTCCCCTGCAGGATGCCATTGATATTATGGCCCACGCCAGGCAGAATGATGCTGTTGTAGTCGGACCCAATACTTTCGGGCTGGTTACTTCCGGCGCCTGTAAAATAGGTATCATGCCTAACCAGTATTTTGTGCCGGGCCCGGTTGGTGTTGTTTCGCGAAGCGGCACCCTTTGTTACGAAATTGTCGGCCACCTCACTGAAAGCGGAGTCGGAACCACTACCGTGGTCGGACTCGGCGGTGACAGGGTCGTCGGCTTGCATTTTGTTGATGTTCTGAAAGAGTTTGAAAAAGACCCTGAAACAAAAGCGATTGTCCTCGTCGGTGAAATCGGGGGAAGTGCTGAAGAAGAAGCGGCTGCTTTTATTAAGAGTTCCATGACCAAGCCGGTAATTGCTTACTTAGCCGGCAAAAGTGCCCCTCCGGGCAAAAGAATGGGCCATGCAGGGGCTATTATTGAACGGGGGCGGGGTACTTTTGAAAGTAAGGTAGAAGCGCTAACGGCAGCAAAGGTTAAAGTTGCTGATCTGCCGACAAATGTCCCCGACCTGGTTAAAGAGGTAATCGGGGGAAAATAGTAATGAACAGGGCAAGATGAGAGAGGAGGCCACGTGAAAATTGAGTGATCGGGAAAATAAAGAAAAATTGGTTCAGGCTAAAGAAGCCTGGCAGGAAAAAGCCGATAAGTTGGTCGAGAAGCGCCCTGAGCGCAAGCAGTTTAAGCTTGATTCAGATCTCGAACTGGAGAGAGTATATGATCCTGTAGACCTGGAAGATTTTAATTACCTTGAGAAATTGAACTGGCCGGGAGAATTCCCATTTACCAGGGGTATCCAGCCGACAATGTTCAGGGGCCGGCTGTGGACAATGCGTCAGTATGCCGGTTTTGGCAGCGCCGAGGCCACCAACGAGCGCTTTCGTTACCTGCTTGACCAGGGCCAAACCGGATTGAGCGTAGCTTTCGATTTGCCGACCCAGATTGGTTACGATTCTGATCATCCCCTCGCCCGCGGAGAAGTGGGCAAAGTCGGGGTGGCAATTGATACCCTGGCTGATATGGAAATACTAATGGAGAACATTCCCCTTGACCAGGTCAGCACATCAATGACCATCAATTCACCGGCAGCGGTTTTGCTGGCCATGTATATGGCTGTAGCCGAAAAACAGGGTATTTCTATGGAGAAAATTAGCGGGACTATCCAGAACGATATCCTGAAAGAGTACGTGGCCCGGGGCACTTATATTTTCCCCCCGCGGGAATCGATGCGTATTATCGTTGATATATTTTCTTATGCTGTTGAGAATATACCGACATGGAATACAATAAGCATCAGCGGTTACCATATCAGGGAGGCAGGTTCGACGGCGGTCCAGGAGGTGGCTTTTACTCTCAGCAATGCTATCGCTTATGTAGAAGCAGCCCTGGAAGCCGGGCTTGAGGTCGATCAGTTTGCACCCCGCCTCTCATTTTTCTTTAACTCTCATTCTAACTTTTTCGAAGAGGTTGCCAAGTTCAGGGCAGCCAGGCGGATCTGGGCCAGGTTGATGAAAGAGCGTTTCGGGGCTAAAAACCCGCGTTCAATGATGCTGCGGTTTCATACCCAGACAGCAGGTTCCACCCTGACCGCCCAGCAGCCCGATGTTAACATTATGCGCGTTGCCTTCCAGGCGCTAAGCGCTGTTTTAGGGGGAACACAGTCCCTGCACACAAACTCGCGTGACGAGGCGCTGGCCCTGCCAAGTGAACATTCTGTCCTGCTGGCCCTGCGCACCCAGCAGGTAATCGGTTATGAAATCGGGGCCGCCGACACGGCCGATCCCCTGGGCGGATCATACTTTATTGAGACGATAACTGATCATATCGAGGAAGAAGTGATGCGCTACATTGATCGGATCGATGAAATGGGCGGAGCGGTTACTGCAATCGAAAAAGGCTTTATTCAGAAAGAAATCCAGGCCAGCGCTTACCAGTACCAGAAGGAAGTAGAATCGCAGGAGCGTGTGGTCGTAGGCGTTAATAAATTCCAAACCAGCGGTGAGCAGCCGATGGATCTTTTAAAGATGGATCCCGCCACAAGCCAGCGCCAGGTTGAGCGAATCAAGGAAGTTCGCCTCAGCCGTGACCAGGGCAAAGTTTCTGAATC
>SKOR01000001.1 GCA_007119965.1 Syntrophomonadaceae bacterium | reverse complement strand
TGGTCGGCTGCTGCGCCCAGACTGATGTCAAGGGCGAGCGGATGAAAAGGCCGGCCGAGCAGACTGATCCCGATATGTATGTTCACGTCGTGGAAGAGCGAAGTGACGGGATCGTGGTGCGCGGCGCCAAGGTGCATATATCGGAAGCTTCCATCGCCGATGAAATACTGGTAGTGCCCACCCGGGCCCTTAAGGGCAACGAAAAAGATTACGCCCTGTGCTTTGCAGTTCCTGCAGATCATGAAGGGGTAAAACAGGTAGTCCATTTTCACAACCTGCGCAAAAGGGATCATTACCAGAGGGGAATAGAAGTTGGCTATACAGATTCCTACGTAATCTTTGATGATTGTTTTATACCATGGGAGCGGGTGTTTACATGCGGCGAAACAGACCACGGGGGCGTGGCCGCCCTGCTCTTCGCCCTGTTTCACAGGCACTCTTACTCCGGTTGCAAACCGGCCATGCTTGATTACGTGATCGGTTTGGCCGCCCTTGCTGCGGAGATCAACGGTATTGAAAAAACCCCGCACGTCCGCGAGATGTTATCGGAGTTGATCATGACAGGGGAATTGGGTTATGCTGCCGGGTATACGTCATCTGCTCTCGGCAAAGCGGAAGTTTACATCCCTAAAATGGGTTTTTTACCTTACGGCCCCGGCAACTGCATCCCTCATTCTATTTATGCTAATGTGGGACGATGCCTGACCGGTGAAGCTGTTTTCCACGAACAGGAAATCCTCTGCAACATTGCCGGGGGGATGCCTGCTACTTTTCCCTACGAAAAAGATCTGACCAACCCGGAAACTAAAGAACTGCTTGAAAAATACCTGATGCGAAACCCGGAGATTCCCATCGAAGAGCAGATTAAATTCTGGCTCAACTTTGTTGATTTTGCCCTTTCTGGTTCGTCCGGTTCTATGTTATACGGCGCATATCATGGAGGCGGTTCTCCGATTATGGAACAGATTGCCATTACTTCCCAGTATGACATTGAATCCAGGAAGGATATTGTCAGAAGGCTGGCCGGAATGAAGCCAAAATAGGAGATCTTTTAACCCTCCTGCGGCGGAGGGGGTTAAACCCCGGTCAGTTACCGGATCCGGTCAGAAGCGAAGCTTTGTGCCAGGACCCGGCGGCAGGTGGAAATACAGCGGGCCGGCCAGGAGGGCCTGCTGCTCCCGGAATTGGGCCAGGTTGTCGAGGGTATAATCGATCCAGCCCGCGGCGGTGGGCAGGGGTGCGTTATTCCGCTTCGGATAAGGAGTTTCAACCAGCGGGGTGTTTTCCGGAAGGTTGGCCAGTTGGCACAGTTTGCCAAGGGCTGCTTTTAACCCGCCCAGTTCGTCGACAAGCCCGTTATTAAGGGCTTGTTCCCCTGTCCAGACCTTTCCGCCGCCAATTTGGTCAACAGCATCGGCACTCATCTTTCGGCTATCGGCAACGCGTTTGACAAAGAGCTGATAGACCTGGCTGATGTATTCCCCGGCTTTTTCTCTTTCTTCCGCGGTAAAACGTTCTTCAGGCGAACCGAAAAGATCTTTCTGGCCCCGCCGGATGGTTTCCCGGTTCAGTAGCAGCCGTTCCAGCAGGCGGGAATTTACAATTTTAGCTGAGATTACACCGATTGAGCCGGTAACGGTTGCCGGCCGGGCTACCAGGTAGGAAGCGGGGGTGGCCACGTAATAGCCGCCGGAACCCGCTACCGACCCCATTAAGGCTACCAGGGGTTTCTTAGCGGCGATTTTCTGCAGGATGGAGGCCATAGCCTCGGATGAGGATGCTGAACCGCCTCCTGAGTCAATATAGAGCAGGACGGCCTTCGCTCTCCTGTCCCTCAGAACCCGGCGAGCCTGCTGGACAAAAGTTAAGTCCCCGGTCTGTTCATTAAAAAGAAAGGGTATGGGCAGAGGGGGGCGGGCCGGAGGGCGCTGGCTTTTCCCATCGACAATATTCCCTTCCACGCGTAAGACGGCAATGTATTTTCCTGGTGCAGCAGGCAGGGAGTGGGGGAAACTTTTTCTGCATTCGTCCCAGTTGGCCAGACGTGCCGGTTTATCCCCGCTTCCCAGAAATGCGGGAAGGTCTTCGGCGCTGACGATACCGTCAATAGCCCCCGTGTCGATTGCCTTTTGCCCGGAAAGGGGGGTCTGTTCGATCAGGGTTTGGACCTTTTCTTCATCCAGGCTGCGCCCCCGGGCAATGGAGCGGGTAAACTGCCGGTAATGAGAATCGATTAACCAGTTAATCATTTCCCTGACTTCCCCGGACATGTCCGATCGGGTTAATTGATCCAGTGCCGATTTATAGGGGCTGATCCGGACAACATCGAATTCTATGCCGCACCAGTCAAGGGTGTCTTTCATATAGAGCGCCCGGTTAGTAAAACCAAGGGTGTAGATTATGCCTCCTTCCTGGAGCAGGATACGGTCTGCTGCTGCTGCCAGAAGGTAACTGTTGGTATAATAGCCGGTAGCCCAGGCGATTACCTCTTTGCCGGAGGCCTGCAGATCGTTGATCATCTGGGTCAAAGACTGTACCTGAGACAGGCTGAGATCAAGTTTGCCGATATGGAGGATAACGCCCCTGACCTGCGGGCTTTTTGCAACTGCCTGGAAATCTTTTTCCAACTCCTGCAGGCTCTTTACACGCCCCCTCAGCCTCTGCTGCAGGAAACTCCCGGGAGGTTGGCGCAGGTCGGGGTAATCACCTTGCAGGGTAAAAATGACATAGTCAGGTGCCCGGATCCCTTTCTTCAGGGCATTGCCAATTATGATCAATACCAGATGCACGAAATATACCAGGTAGGAAATCAGCACAGAATCTTCCCCTTTCATGTGCTTCATTTTAAGGGTTGCGGCTTATGCTAACCAGGAGATAAGGCCTGACTGCCGCATCTCTTCGATCGCATATGATTTCGGTATTTAAACCGGAATACCCTTCAAAGAGCAATAAGTTAACAAAAAGAAGACAGGCTTAATATTTTAACTTATTGCGCTTTGAAGCTGCTGCTTCCGCCCCCAAATTAATACAGCTGTTAAGGGGGAAGCAGGAGGGCGGCTGTGCTTTGCAGAAGTTATCCTGTCCGGGGCGGTTGCGGTTATTGCCGGGATCGATGATCAGTTAAGCGCTGCACTGCGCAGTTCGCTGATCGTGAAGGTAAAATGGCGGGGGCACTTTCCTTTCTATCGCCTCCGGGAGTGGGCTGTACTGACGCCACATTTCTTTTTTCCCTGGCAGCTGGCTGGATGCCCATCCATTAATCAAACCGAATGATTACCCATTCCCCGGTGATCAACACGCTGATGATCTCAGCGCTTAACCTGAGGCCTGGCATAACCAGGGATATTTGCGGACTTATTGATGCTATAATACTAACAACCGGTTATTGCATGGCGATCTGTATTCATGGTAACAGAAAGAACTGTAACGCTAAATCTTCAGCCGGCCCCGAGACATTATAAAGGATCAGGAAAGGAATGCTATGCTCAAAGCAGTTATTTTTGACTTCGACGGGACCCTTGCCGATACCGGGCACATCCTGTTTAAAGTTTACGATCGGCTCACTGAAAAGCATAATATTCAGGCTATGTCCCGTGAAGAACTGGAAAATATGAGGTCGCTGCCGATCAGGGAAAGGTTTAAAAAAGCGGGAGTTCCCCTGCTCAGGCTTCCCCGCCTGGCAGCTGAGGCAATACCGATTTTCGGTGAGTTTATCGGTTCGGCCGAGCCTTTCCCGGGCATAGAGGAGATGATCCGCAGCTTAAAAGCGCAGGGCTATGTTTTGAGCATCGTGTCATCCAATACATCCAGGAATATTAACAGTTTCCTGGCGGCTCACGACCTGGAACTTTTTGATCATATTTGCTGTACATCGAGTTTGTTCGGCAAGCACCGGACTATCAAGCAGGCGCTGAAGGAGCTGGGAATCAAGAGCAGCCAGGCTGTGTACGTCGGAGATGAACTGCGCGATATTAACGCCTGCAAAAAAGTTCCGATTAGAATTATTGCCGTATCCTGGGGATACGATCATCTTTCACTGCTGCAGCAGGGGGAGCCCGACCTGGTTGCTCATACCCCCGCAGAAATTGAGAGTCTCCTGGGAGAATTATGAAAAGCTGACCGGCACACCTGGCATGGCAAAGCCTGACCCTCCTGTTATTCTTCGAGCAGCAGGAGGGTCAGAAGCAGCGATCTTTGTAAAAGTTCGCCCCGGTGGACACATTCATGGGGAGTAAACATATCCCTGCTGGCCGGCCCCATGCCGCAGATTACCGCTTTGCCTTCCGGCACTTCGCCTGCGGCAGAGGGCAGAAGGCTCGACTCCACCCCAAAAGGCAATTCCCAGTCTTCGCTGATTTTTTTGAGCTGATTGATTGTTTCTTCAGCCGCCGCCGACCGGTTTAAGGGCGGCCTTTCTTCCAGCCTTTCTATATAGACCATCGCCTCTTCATGTTCTTCGCCCTGTTCAGGGGCAAAAAGTTCATGAAGGGCGGATTCCGCTTCATCGGCCATGGCAGAATCGAGGAAGGTAACATAGACAGTAGCCCTTATCCGATGGGGGAGAAGTACGCTGTAGCGCTCAGAGTGCACCTCCTGCACGGCTACGGTTAACCGCCCCTCCTGGTTGCTGAGCAGCCCGACCCGTTCAGCCCGGTATAAAAACCAGCTCATCAGGTCGCTGGAAGAGCCATGGGCTCCAATTCGCTGGAAAGCGCCTTCAATCAGGATGCTGTACTTACGTGAGCCGCGGCGCTGGTCGACAATCTTTCCGCTGCGAAAGCCGGGCTGCATAACTATTATCCGGTCGGCTTTCAAAGCCGCCTGTTGAAGGTATGCAGCGCTGTAGCGCATGCCACGGCCCTCATCGGCATAAATAAAAACGCCCAGCTTGCTGTCATGAAGCTTTTCCAGCGCCTCCAGGACACCCAGCGCCTGAAAAATGCAGGTGATGCCGGCGCGGCTCGAGGCAATACCCTCGCCGTAAAGCCATTCCGGATCACGCCTGAACGGGATCGGATATCCGCCGCCTCCATCCCGGGGCACGTCTACCGAGGCGACCAGCAGAGTGCCGCCCTCAAAACCGGCATCGGTCTGCCAGGTCCAGGCTGACCGGCGGCTGGTAAATTCTTTTACCGGATGCAGCCCCCGTTCAGTAAACTGGTACTCCAGTTTTTTTATGACCGCGCCAAGGCCAACAGGATCACCTGTCCAGCTTGGCAGGTTGGTCCAATCTTTAAGTTCCTCTTCAATCTTATCGCGGTTTTGGGTCAGGGAGGTGAAAGCTGCAGCCCTGGGATCATCCTGAAGCATGGTTGAGCTATCTTCAACCAGGTGCGGCCCAAAATAGCGGCTGCTGGTGATTTCGATCAGGCGGTTGACCAGGGCGCTGTAATCAAGGCCTACTTTTTCAGCGGCATAAACATAAGAACCGCCCGGGCCCAGGCTGGCCATGGAGTTAATTTCCAGAATGTACGGGTTGCCCTGCCGATCAATCCGAAAATCAACCCTGGCGCTGTCAAAACAGCCCAGGGAGTTAAATGCCTCGATTGCCAGACGCTCAACCTGCGCTGCCACTTCCGGGTCAAGGGACGCCGGGCAGCTTTTCTTAAGGGTGCGGCCGCTGGTTTTAATTTTATCTTCGTACGTGAATATTTGCTCTCCCTGGTCAAAAATTATTTCGACGGGGGGAAAGGCTTCCACCGGGTCATTACCGAGCAGGCCGACATTGATTTCGCGGCCGTCGATATATTCTTCTACCAGGGTGGGGGATTTGAACATACCGTATATTACGTCGACCCCTTCTCTCAGTTCAGGATCACTATTAACGATTTTTAACCCGAAAGATACCGCTTCGTCCTTCGGTTTGATAATCAGGGGGTAATTCAGGCCGTCTTTCAGGGGCAGTGAGAAATCGGGCGTTTCAAGGACAGTAAACCTGGGGGTAGGCAAACCTTTTTGCAGCAGCACCATTTTGGTTAACACTTTATCCAGGGCTATTGCATGGGTTTCAGGCCCTGACCCGACGTAAGGAATCCCCAGCATTTCGAGAATTCCGGGGATGTGAGTATAGCGGGCCCTGCCCTGGATCCCGTAACTGAGGTTAAAAACCAGGCCGGGCCGTTCCCCGGTAATAACCGAAGGCATAAACTCTTCCAGGGCGTAGATAATGTTTTTATCCCCTTCGAACGCTTTAACCTGATGTCCTCCCTTTACCAGGGCCTCGGTGATCATGTCTATTGTCTGCAGACCATATTTTTCCCGGTTGGGAGTTCCAAACAGGTTGATCACGGCCTGGCTGTCACGGTTGTAGATAATGGCTATTTTCAATTACGGCTGCCTCCTCGTTTTTTTAATTTACACTGCTTTAGCTTTACCCGGGGCGGTTTAAGCGAGTTCTATTCCCGGGCGGATAGAGCGGCCCGCCGGCGGTTCCGTCCCGGCGGGGATCGGCAACTCCGGTAAAATCTCCTCCGGGGGTTTCCGGAAATTCCACTGCCTGAACACAGCCCAGGTAAAAGCTGTATGCCCCCCTGCTGCTGACCTGGAACCCGGCTCGTTTTAATGGTTCGACAACTTCCGGTCTAAAGCTTCTTTTCTCTATAGTTACTTTTCCCGAACTTCCGGCATGCAGGCGGGGAGCTTCCACAGCTTCGGCCAATCCCTGCCCGCAATCGATAATCCTGCAGATAACCTGGGCCAGGGTGGTTGATATTCGCTCGCTGCCGGGGCTGCCCAGCATCATGTACGGATCTCCGTTTTCCTTAAACAGCATGGTCGGCGCAACACTGCTGTATGGCATGCCTCCGGGAACCAGGTAGTATGGGTGCATCATATCCTTGTAGTCAAAGGCGCTCATGTAGTTGTTGTAGAAAAAGCCGAGGCCGGCTGCTACTGTCTTAGCGCCGAAAACCAACTCTATAGACTGGGTTATCCCAACGGCGTTACCGAAGCTGTCGGCAGCGGAAAGGTGAGTTGTTTCGCCTGATGTTGGTGGGGGAGGATGTCGATCTTCATCCAGGTAAGCCAGCACATTTTTTATATGGGATGCTATATAAGAGGCGCTTTCTTTATCGACACCCCATACGTGATCAAGCTGGGAATAAAGGGCGGGGTCAACGGGGAGCCGCTCCCTTTTTACGAGAGCCGCCCGAAAAGTCATAGCCAGGAGTAACCAGCACTTTGGTGAATCGGGGACCAGCTTTTCCTGCTCCATATTCTCCAGGGTGTTCAGGATCTGGACAAGGGCTCGACCCGCTCCCGGGGGTGGAAAAGTGGCCAGGCTGTAGCTGCGATAATCTCCGATTAACGCTTCCCGTTGAACCGGCAGGGGAATCTGGCTTAAATCGGCCCTCGTAACCAGGCCCCCGCGTTTTTTCATATCCTCAATAATTTGTTCTCCCACACTGCCCAGGTAGAAATCTTTCCAGCCATTTTTAGCCAACATTTTAAGGCAGTCTGCAAGGCGGGGTTGAAAAAGGGTATCGCCGGCATTCAGGGGCCTGCCGTTTTTAAAGAAGTTAACGCGGACTTCCCGGTCAGTCAGCTTTTCGCTCTCCCTGGAAATAAGCTTACGCTGCAGGGCAGATATTTTGAAACCATTTTCGGCCGCAGAAATTGCCGGTTTCAAAACTTCTTCAAGCGGTAAAGTCCCGTAGTTGTCAAGCAGGTAGCCGAGAGCAGCCGGGGTAGAAGGCACGGTAGTTGACCTGATTCCCAGCTTTAAAGGCTGAGGGGGAAGCTTATTCGGATCGATGCCGTAAGGAGCGCGCGATGATCCGTCGAGGGCGATAGTAACCGGCTTCCCGTTCGGGCTGTGGTGTAAAAGAATCATGCTCTGGCCGCCGAGGCCTGAAGCCTGTGGCTCGGTAACGCCGAGACAAAAGGCTGCGGCAGCAGCAGCATCAACAGCATTGCCGCCCAGCTCGAGCATACGGACTCCTGCCTGTGTGGCCACAGAGGAGGCAGTTGAAACCATGCCGTAAGGGCTGGCGGCAACTTGAACATTTTTTTTACGGAATGTTTCAGAGCCGGCCATGTTTGCTCACCTTCATACCCAGTATAATTTGTTTAAAATGGATGATCTTAACCGTTATATACCACAGATGGGCAATCAAGTAAATATATAAAGAGAATGATCTGCCCAGGCCTCCAGGGGGATTCAGATTGTCGGTTAGCTGTGAGCGAAGCATTTCCTTACCGCTTGGAGGAGCAGCAGCATTGTTCGGTGAAGTCACTGTTTTCTGCTGCCCGGGCTGAGCCTATAAGGGCAGGACTGCCGGCAGCCTAGTTATCAACCCCCGGCTGTCGGATCGTTTGCTGATGGGGAACCGGAGTATCTTCCGCTGTAATAAATGAAACCAAGAGTCATTACCAGTACAGTGGCTCCCAGGATGACCCAGCTGAGCGCATAGGTCCCGCTTATATCAGCAATAAGGCCGAAAAGTGGCGGGGTAACCACGGTGCTGGTTCGGGGAAAAATGAGAGCCAGGCCGGTAACCACGCCAACGTATTTTTTAGACACCAGCTCGCTTACAGCGGTGAAGTAGATTGCAATGATCCCCATGGTACAGAATCCCAGCAGGAAGGAAAAGAAAAGGATAGTATAGGATGAAAAATTATACCTGCTGACTGCCAGGCCAAAGAATAAGAGCAGCCCGGCGATGAGCAGGCCGAGCAGGGCAAGCCCCTTCCTTCTGTCGCCATGGAATACTCTTTCATTGACCAGCCCCCAAAACGGCTGGCCGAGAATGCCCCCAACATGAAAAACACCGAGGCCGAGCCCGGCAAAAGCAGCGGTGGTGCCCAGGTCGCGGGCCAGGTAAAGGGGGAAGTGCCCGGTGACAGAAGAAATGCCCATGCCGAAAACTGCACCCATCGAGAATACGCTGACCAGGTAACGGTTTTGCAGGAGGTAGGCCAGGTCTTCTTTTAATGTGGTTGATCGGGCCCCGGCACTGCTGCCGGTTTCATCTTCCACAGCTGCTGTCTGCTGGTAGAACCTGAGAATGAATAAAGCAGCCATGATCGCAAATATGCTGCCAAACAAAAGGGCCGTCCTCCAGCCGAACATCTCCCCGAAATAAGGGAGCATAACCGCGCCCAGGAAACCTCCCAGGCCGCCTCCGCCGTGGACAATTCCCATTGATAAGCTTCTCTTCGACGGTTCGGAAATTTCAATGACGCCCTTGTTAACTGAAGGGGTAATTAAACTGAAAGCGATTCCGGTAATGAAGGCCAGGATCAGGATCAGCCCGTAATAGGGCGAAACAGAGTGAAGGAATATCATGATGGCGACGATGCCGACACCTAAAACCAGCCCCCGTTTTGTCCCCAGGTGATCGGCAATGCGCCCGCTGAAAACTGCTATTATAACAGTGCTCAAAAAGTAAAAACTGGAGTAGAGGCCCACCTGGGCCCTGCTGATTAGAAATTCGTCCTGAACCAGGGGCAGCATGGCCTTAAAACCCTGTATGTTAACAAATACAGCTATGTAAGCTGTGGAAATTATTGCCAGGGCGATCAGCCGCTTCCGGTCCGCTGCTTTTTTAGATATATCTTTCATCCGGGTAAACACCTGCATGCCGCCAATGCCAGACCGGCGGTGTTAATAGCTGCTGTAAATAATTTATGGATATCACGGCAAAATCCTTTAATAAAGATTTTTCCGGAACAAATATTTTGTTTCTAAGCCTGTTCCCAGCCTTTCGCTGAAAAAACCGGCTGGAACGGCAGGGCAGCAAGATTTAGCCGGTAAGCGAGGGGCGCCCGCAAAGGCCGGGCTTTTTTGGATCAAAAGAGGCCCAGGCGCCTGATGCGCTGCTGCAGATTTTGCCTCGACATGCCCAGGGCAGCTGCCGCTTTGGTGATGTTCTGATCGCAATTGTCCAGCGCCGCCCTGATCGCTTCTGATTCGAACTGTTTCAGGCTCTCTTTCAGGCTGCCGGTTCCGCAGCTCTTGCCGTATTGGTCGCTGGTGATCGGCCTGCTGTGATGATACTTGTGCAGCAGGTGAGGTGGCAGGTGCCTCAGTTCCAGTATTCCAGCATTTTCTTCCGCATAGTTCATGGCGTGTTCAACGGCATGCTGCAGTTCCCTTATATTACCGGGCCATTTGTGCCGCTGCATTATATCGTGGACCTCCTGAGAAATTTCACTGACCCCTTTATTCATTATTTTATTAATGTTGGAAATAAAAAAATGGGCCAGAAGAGGTATGTCCGACATGCGCTCACGTAAGGATGGAATAGTCAGGGTTACCACGGCCAGGCGGTAGTAGAGGTCCTGGCGCAGGCTTTGTTTTATAATCGCTTCCTGGGGATCGGTGTTAATTGCGCTGATAATCCGCGGGTTTACCTTGATATCCGTTTTTCCGCCGAGTCGGCGGACCGTTTTTGATTCAAGCACGCGCAGCAGTTTACTCTGCAGAGTAATATCCATCGAGCTGATTTCATCGAGGAACAAGGTTCCCTGGTCAGCTTCTTCAAACAGGCCGGGTTTATCTTCTGCGCCTGTAAAAGCTCCTTTTTTTGTTCCAAAAAGGATGCTTTCCAGCAGGGTTGCCGGGATTGCGGCGCAGTTAACTGCCACAAAGGGGCCGTCCGATCGGAAGCTGTAGTTGTGTATACTCTGAGCAAAGAGTTCTTTGCCGGTACCAGTTTCCCCGTAAATCAGCAGCGGCGACATGTTTAATGCTATCCTCTGCGCAAACTGGATTGTATTTTGGATCGCGGCGCTCTCTCCTATTATATCCCTGAAAGTGTACTGGGTTACATTTTTGGTTTGGCTGGAGTTGAGTTGTTTTTGCAGTTGAATAACCTTATCGATCAGCTGCTTGTTGCCGGTTATGTCCCTGTTCACAGAAACGGCGCCGATGATTCTGCCGTCCGCAAATGCGGGGTAAGTATTGGTCAGGATGCTGACTTCGCGGCCGTTTTTAGTCAGGTAGGTGGTCTGGTGGTTTTCGATTGGTTTTTCCAATTTAAGGACTTTTAAAAGGATGCTGCTCTCGTCGTTAAGCTGGTAGGTTTCTGTAATATGCTTGCCCAAAACATTATCAGCTTTATTGCACTCAATCCTTTCGGAAGACCTGGAATAAAAGACTGTTATCCCCCGCTCATCGATAATATGTATCCCGTCTTCTATAACATTTAAGGCGCTATTCAATAATTCTGTTATATGATCCAGGTGATCGGTTTTAATCATCGCGGGTCCCTCGCTTTATGAGCAATTAATTCTTGCATATGGGGTTATATTCCCTTAATATGCGGAAAATCCTGCCTGCTTTGCCCGGCGCAAGTTATGTTTGCGTGCAACGATTAGTTGCATTTATTCGCTTCCCGGGCAGATGAACCCCTGTTATAAGCCCTGTTTTCGGCCATTTATGAACTTTTTTGATGGCTTACGAGACATTTTGTTGGCATTATTCTTGCAATATAAAATGTTAGTATGATCCAGGGAGGGGTTAAAAAAGTGGCAGACATGCTTTATCTTAAGGAAAAACCGGTTGCGGTATTAGGCGCCGGTGCGGTTGGCAAAGCCCAGGCAGCAGACTGTGCCCTGGCGGGGGCCAGGGTCCGTTTATGCGATTTACCCCCGTTTTCACAAAAGAGCCTTTTCGGGGTGAGGGAAAGCGGCATTGTCTTTTACGGCGATCAACTGAACCTGTACGGGTTTGAGCGAAGCGGGACTGCTGCGATGGAAATGGTTACTGAAGATGTAGCCGAAGCAGTCAAAGGGGCCGGCCTCGTTGTGGTTGCTACGCCCGCATTCGGGCACCAGGTGTTTTTTGAGAAACTGATACCGTGTTTGGAAGACGGGATGGTTGTTCACATTTACCCCGACAATTTCGGCTCACTGCTGCTGCGCAAAATGATGCGCGAAGCGGGCTGTGATAAAAAAATTATTGTCGGCGGTTGGTCAAGCGCGCCATACGGCTGCCGGGTTGATATCAAGGGCGGTGTGGTCCTGCCCCGCATCCGGGTATATTACCGGGCGATTACCCTGCGCGGCGCTGCCATGCCGATGGCAGACCAGGAACAGTTTTTGGAAAGCGCCAAATACCTTGGTTCGATGGATGCGATTACCAGCTGTGGCGGCCTGGATCCCGGTGATACCGCCCTGGATATCGGTTTCAGCAACGTGAACCCTGTCCTGCACTGCCCGGGTACAATCCTCGGAGTCGGGGTAATGGAAAACTGGGGAGTAATTTATGGCAATGACAAGTACGATTATTCGATTTATTCTCATGCCTACTGCCCCTCAATTGCCAGGGTCCAATACTCGTTCTACCTGGAACAGTGCAAACTGGCCGAGGCGCTTGCAGTCGGCATCCAGCAGTTTGAAAAAAAGCAGTTTTTTCACCGGGAAAGCATCCTTGGCGCTGAATACATGGGCCCGGATTATGTAATCCCCTTTGAAGAGCAGGATTACATCCAGTACGGCACGGGGCCGCACGATATCAACAACCGTTACATTACTGAAGATATCCCCGTAGGCTGTCATGTTTACCACCAGCTTGGCGAAGTTTTCGGCGTCAAAACACCGGTCATCGATTCAATGATTAACCTGGCGAACGCTATGATGGATAAAGATTATTACAGCAGCGGCTATACGCTCGAGTACCTGGGTATTGGCGGCATGGATCGGGATATGCTGAACCGGTATCTCCGTGACGGGGCTTAACAGGTTGGTCTGTTTAGTTTAAGGAATACATTTCAGGGTTGTGAGGAGGTTGTTTCATGAATTGGGACAAATGCATTGCCAGTAACCAGGTCGATAACCGATCAGTCCAGTTTTCAGTCCTGTCGGAAAGTCAATGCAAAAGAATATACAGCGCTGTGCTGGATGTATTAGAGGGCACCGGGACTAAGGTTTTTAACCTGGAAGCCCTGGACCTGCTTCGAGCTGCAGGCTGCCGGGTGGAAGGGGAACGGGTCTGGATTCCGGCGCGCCTGGTAGATAAGGCGGTCCGTTCAGCGCCATCGAGAATCTCCCTGGCCGACCGGAACGGCAGAAGAAGGCTTCTCCTGGAAGGGAACAACACCTATTTCGGCCCGGGGCCGACCACCCCAAATTTCATTGATCTGGATTCGGGCGAACGGCGCAAAGTGACCAGGCAGGATGTCTGCAACGTCGCTACCCTGGTCGACGGACTGCCCGGTATGGATTTTTGTATGTCTTTAGCGACCATCTCGGATGTGGAGCCGGTGCTGGCAGATGTCCATGAAGTTCATGCCATGCTTCAGAACACCACCAAGCCAATTATATCATGGACTTTTAACGTCCAGAACCTGGCTTCGATGGTCGCGATGTGTGAAGTTGCCGCCGGAGGAGCGGAAAATCTAAGGGATAACCCATCATTCGTGCTCTATACCGAACCGGCCACGCCCCTCAAGCATCCCGGGGAAGGCATGGATAAATTACTGTTCATGGCAGATAAAGGTCTGCCTATAATTTATACCCCCGGTGTGCAGGGCAATGCAACTGCCCCAGCCTCACTGGCCGGAGTTATCGTGATGGCTGCCGCCGACAGCCTGGCCGGCCTCGTCGTGCACCAGTTGAAGAAAGAGGGGGCTCCCTTTATTAGCGGAGGGGTGGTCACCAACATGGATATGCATACCATGATCCACTGTTATGGTTCTTCTCCGGACTTCTGCCTGATGCATGCCGGACTGACAGACCTGATCCACTACCTTGGCCTTCCCATGTTCAGCACAGCCGGGTGCAGCGATTCAAAAGCGCTTGACATGCAGTCAGCTATTGAATATGCCCTGACGATTTACAGTGCTGCCCTAAGCGGGGCGAACCTGGTTCATGATGTTGGTTACCTGGAATCGGGAATGGCGGGTTCCCTGCAGGGGCTGGTTATGGGTGATGAGATAATCAGCTATGTGCGCAAGATAGTTGCCGGAATCAGGGTTGATGATGAAACCCTGGCCCTTGATGTGATTGATGCGGTAGGCCCCGGGGGACACTTCCTGCAGGAAGACCACACTTTCCGCAATTTCAAATCGGCTTTCTGGCTTCCGAAGCTGTTCAACCGTGAGCAGTATACTGCCTGGGAAGCAAAAGGTAAAATTACCTACGATCAGCGGCTAACTGATAAGGCCAGGCAGCTTTTAGCAGAGCACCGGCCTGAGCCGCTTGACGAAATTGTTGAGGCCGAAATGCAGAAAATAATTGTCCTGGTTGAATCCGGATCAGCGGCTTAATAAAACCAGCAAAGAACACAGGTGGATTATAGCCAAGGAAAAAGTGCTGCTGGCTTCATGACGATAAAAAAATGATAAGCAGGCCGCCTGGATTATTGCCTGTGATTACCCGGCGGCTCCGCTTGTCGGGAGGGGGAGATTGCAGCCTGCCTTACAAAATATCCAATCTTTAATAATAATTACTTACATTTTGTTTGTTGTAAAATTTTTGATTGTTGGTATAATTTAACCGAGCACCTTCACAGGTGCCGAAGGTTTTCCCCATGATTTGAAATTCTTAAAAAAAGTATTCTACTGTGCTTTCGGGATTATAAGTGAAAGCATCTGCTTACGCCTTCAAGGGGACCCGGGTCTTTGTTTGCAGCTGCCGGAAAACCGGGGTTTAGCTGAGCAGATCCAAATTATTAAAGAACGCAGGTGGATTATGGTTAAGAAAAAAAGTGTTATAGATTTCATTACGATGAAAAAAAAGGGTGAACAGGTCGCATGGATTACTGCCTACGATTACCCGACGGCGCTGTTCGGCGAACAGGCGGGCATGGATATGCTGCTGGTCGGCGATTCCCTGGGGATGCTGGTTATGGGTTACGACAGTACCATCCCGGTAACGATGGCTGATTGTATTGCCCACTGCCAGTCAGTCCGCCGTGGTGCTCCCGAGACCTGGGTGATCGGCGACATGCCTTTCGGTTCGTACCAAACCACTGACCAGGAGGCGGTGCAGAACGCAGTCCGCTTTATTAAGGAAGCAGCTGTTGACTGCATAAAGCTGGAGGGAGGGCAAAGGGTGGCCGGCAGGATCAGGGCGATCACCGATGCCGGCATACTGGTTATGGGCCACATCGGCCTTACTCCCCAGAGTTCCGGTCAGCTGGGCGGTTTCAAGGCCCAGGGGCGGGATGTTAATAATGCCCGTGAGGTAATCAGGGACGCTCTTGCCGTCCAGGAAGCAGGGGCTTTTTCGTTGCTAATTGAAGCAGTGCCGCCGGAAGTAACTGCTTTTATCGCCCGGAAACTGCATATCCCGGTCTACTCGATCGGTGCCGGTCCATGTGACGGGCAGCTTTTAATCAGCGGTGATATGCTGGGCCAATTTAAAATATTTACACCGAAATTTGTCAAGCAGTATGCCGATGTTGCCGGGGTTACGGTTGAAGCTTTCAAGGCATATATCAGTGATGTGAAAAACGGATTATTCCCGACGGATGAGCATGTATACCATATTTCCGAACCGCTGGAAGCATTCGAAAAACTCTTCAGCGAGTTTGACAGTTAACCGGCGGTATGCAATGATTACTTGGGATTCAGAGTCAAAGGGGGCAGGGGATTAACATTGGAAGCGGTAGTTGATTTTTTCCAATACTTTTGGGAACTGAGAGAAACTCTTCTGAGACTGGCAACCCGCCATGCCTGGATGTCCCTGTTCGGGGTCTTGATTGGCACAGCGACTGCGGTACCCGTAGGTATTTTTTTATCCCGCAGGCCAAAGCTAAGCGGCTATGCTATTGATGTAGCCGGAATGCTCTACACAATACCATCGCTGGCAGTTTTAGGTTTTTTACTACCCTTCATGGGGTTGGGGTGGCTGCCAACTATTACTGCCCTGGTAATCTATTCCTGGCTGCCGGTGCTGCGGAATACTTGTACGGGCATCATGGGCGTCGATGCTTCAATAAAGGAAGCAGCCAGGGGAATGGGCGCCACTCCTTTTCAGATGTTAATCCGTGTTGAACTGCCTCTCGCTTTACCGATTATTATGGCAGCAATACGCACCGTAGCGGTGCTGACAGTGGGAATTACTACCATGGGAGCCCTGGTCGGCGCCGGGGGAATGGGCGAGTTAATCTTTCAGGGCATCTCGATGATGGATAATTACCTGATCCTGGCGGGAACAATCCCTGTTTCCCTGATGGCCCTGTTTTTCGATCAGATTTTAGGTCTTTTGGAGCGCAGGCTTCAGCTTATAACAGGAGCGGCCTGAAGTTTCGGCTTGAAGATAATCCTGTATACATGAACGGAGGTGAGCTGTTCAGGCAATGTGCAGGGCGCTTTATATAAATTAGCAAAAACACTAGGAGGTCAAGTATTTTGAAGAACAGCAAATATTTAGTGCTTATGATGGCAGCAGTATTTTTCGTTGGATTATTTATGGTAACCGGATGCGGAACGGATGAAGCCGCTCCTGAAGAGCCTGATACAGATCAACCGGCAGACGAAGTTGCTGCTGAAGAACCTACCGAGATTAAAGTCGGCGGCAAGGGCTGGGCTGAAAATATGACCCTGGCTTACATGGCGGCCATATTAATTGAAGAAAATACGGTACACACTGTAGATAGCAGTACAGCTGATATGGGCCCGACCGAAATGCTCCATCCGGCTATCGTCGGCGGTCAGATTGATATTTATCCTGAATACACCGGTACTTCCTGGATGGTAGTTCTTGAGAATGAAGATCTGCCCAACCATGATGAGATTTTAGGAAAAGTGCAGGAAGCTTATGCAGAACAGTTTGGCCTGACCGTTCTCGATGCAATCGGTTTTGAAAATACCTTTGCTATTGCCATGACTGCTGAAAGAGCAGAAGAGCTGGGCCTCAGCACTCTTACCGACCTGGGCCAGACAGAAGGCTTAACCTTTGTTGGCGATTCGACCAGTTTTACCCGCCCCGATGTGTACCTCGGCCTGCAGGAAGTTTACGGTCTGGATATGAACCAGGTTATTGTCGATACCGCATTCTTCTATGAAGCTGTTGCCCAGGGCGAAGGCGATGTAACGACCTGTTTTTCAACTGATGGCAGGCTGAAGGAATATGGGTTTGTCGTCCTGGAAGATGACCAGCAATTCTTCCCGCCTTACGATGCTACATTTGTTGTCCGTACCGAGATCCTGGAAATGTACCCCTCTGTAGGCGAAGCATTGGCCCCGCTGCTGGGTACTATTGATGAAGAAACCATGACAGAGCTTAACTATCTCGTTGAAGTGCAAAACATGGAACCCGAAGATGTAGCAAGAGATTTCCTGACAGAAAGAGGGCTTATTTAAGGATACAGAAAGGCGGCATACTGATGACCCGTGAAATCAGTGTAGAGTTACAGGATGTAGTTAAGGTTTACGATACAACGAAAGTGGTTGATGGTGTAAACCTGTCGATCGAGAAGGGCGAAATATTTGTGTTGATCGGCCCTTCCGGTTGCGGGAAAACTACTACGTTAAAGATGATCAACCAGCTGATACCGCATACCTCAGGTAATATACTGGTTAACGGGATGAACGTGAAGGAGCTCGACGCTGTCGAGCTCCGTCGTTCTATAGGTTACGTTATTCAGTATATTGGCTTATTGCCACACCTCACTATTGAAGAAAATATAACTTTTGTCCTCCAGCTGATAAGGCGCCCCAAAAAAGAGCAAAAAAAACGGGCTCATGAACTGATTGAAACCGTAGGGCTTCCCGCTTCTTACCTGAAACGTCACCCCCGTGAATTGAGCGGCGGGCAGCAGCAGCGTATCGGTGTGGCCAGGGCCCTGGCCGGAGATCCTGAAATACTGTTGATGGACGAGCCTTTTGGTGCAGTCGATCCACTCACCCGTGAGCAGTTGCAAAACGAATTGCTGCGGCTGCAGGAAACCATTCAGAAGACAATTGTATTCGTTACCCATGATATACAGGAGGCTTTCAAGGTCGGTAACCGCATCGGTATTATGAGAAACGGTAAAATGGCCTCTGTAGGCAATGCTATGGAACTTGTCAAAAATGAAGATGAATTTGTGCGCAGTTTCGTCGGCCAGGGTGCAATTTTTGATGCCCTTGACAACATTCCCGTTAAACGGGTGATGGAAAATGATATCCCGAACGTGCGGGAAGGAGAACCTTTTAAATTAAAAACGGCAATGAACGGCTGGGAAAATATTATTGTCCTTGATCAAAATGGTGCCGGTGTGGGTTATGTTTCTCTTGAAGATGTCGGTCCTGACGGGGTAATACCGGCAGGGGCGGTGCGCCCGCTTTTACCCGGCTGCTCTCCCGACCTTTCTATAAAAAAAGCCGTTGAACAAATGCTCTATGGCGGGCGAACCTGGCTTCCTGTTGCTTCGCCGGAAAATGTTTTCGAAGGCATTGTTACATTCCAGGCCTGCGCAGGCCTGCTGTCCCGGGAGGCGGGGTAAATTATGGAAGTGTTTGCCGATGCTTTTACATACCTCATTGCCAGGAGAGAGTACGTGCTTGCGACATTAACAGACCATTTCATGCTTGTTATATGGGCTACATTTTTTGTGATTCTGATCGGGGTGCCCCTGGGAATTATTATTTCCAGGACTAACCGTTTACAGGAGCTTGTCCTCGGTTCTGTCGGTATTCTTTATACCATTCCAATTTTAGCCCTGCTGGGTTTTCTGATCCCGATCATGGGTATCGGGACCAGGCCGGCCCTGATTGCCCTGGTTATTTACGGCCTGCTGCCGGTTGTCCGCAATACCTGTGTCGGAATAAGCCAGGTTCCGGCGATGACAAAAGAAGCCGCCCTCGGTATGGGGGCTAACAACCTGCAGCTGCTGTTCAAGGTGGAAATCCCCCTTACTTTTCCGGTTATTTTTGCCGGCATACGGACGGCAATGGTCATGACTTTTTCCCTGGCCACCTATGCTGTATTTATCGGAGCCGGCGGAATGGGCAGCATCATCATGCGGGGAATGCGAACCTACAATACAGGGATGCTCTTAGCAGGAATAATTATGGTGGTTATTACTACGGTTCTATTGGATCGGGTCGTCGGTTTTATCGATAACCGTGTTCAGAAAAAGTTCAGCCTGGCTGATTGATGATGCCGGTTTAAAAGGGCAAAGCCGATCCTGCAGCGCAGCCGGCGCCAGTTTTTCAATGAAAAATTTTATAGTCATGGAGACAGTATATTGAGCGAATATATCTTAAACTATGTTGATGCACATGTTGGAGGAGAACCGCTGCGCCTTATCCTGCGGGGCCCCCGCCTAAAAGGCAGTACACTGCTTGAAAAGCGGGCCTATATGATGAAAAACTATGATTTTATCAGGACGGCAGTCGTTCTGGAACCGCGCGGCCATGATGATATGTACGGCGCGGTAGTGGTTGATCCCTGTCATCCTGAGGCAGACCTGGGAATTATTTTTATCGACGGCGCTTTTTACAACAACATGTGCGGCCACGGTGCTATCGCTATTGCTACTATTGCCGTGGAAATGGGGCTTGTCCCGGTCAGGGAACCGGTCACCACTGTCGTCTTGGAGACGGGGGCGGGCCTGGTCAGTATTGAGGTCGAAGTGTCCAACGGGAGTGCGGGCGATGCTACCCTGCAGGGGGTGCCGTCCTTCCTCTACCGCCAGGATGTTTCTATCACCCTGCCCGAACAAACCGTCCTGATTGATATCGGATTTGGCGGGAATTTTTTTGCCATCGTCGGGATGGAACAACTGGGTCTGAAGCATTCCAAGGATGATATTCCCGATTTTATCCGGTTTGGCCTGGCAATCAGGGAAGAAGCCAACAAGCAGATCCCGATAGCCCACCCCGAAAAACCGCATATAAATACTGTTGAAGATATTATATTTGTAAAAGAACCGGAGTTTCAGGGAGATACCCACAAGAACCTTGTAGTCCTCGGACATGCCATGGTTGACAGATCACCCTGCGGAACGGGGACCTGCGTCCGGATGGCCATGCTGCACGCCAGGGGCATGCTTGAAGAGGGGGCAGCCTTCTTCCATGAAAGCATAACCGGGGCTTTATTTGAAGGAATGATTGTAGGGCTGGACAGGGTTGGGCAATTCCCGGCGGTCATTCCCCGTGTAAAAGGCAGGGCCTACATTACCGGAATGGGGAACCTGTTGATCGACTCTGCAGATCCCCTGAAATACGGATTTACGCTTCGTTAGGGCAGTCTTAATGATTGATGAGGGGCTTAAGAAGCTATTCTCGTGGTTCTCCGGACTGCACTAATTTAACAAGTTCCTTTAAAACTGTTTCGTAGTCATCTATTATGGCGACATCTGCAGCCCGGACCAGCGGGGCCTGAGCATCGATGTTGATCGCTACTATCTTTTTGCTTTTCTCAATGCCCGCATAGAAGGCTGCTGCTCCTGAAACCGCTGCGGCAAGGCACAATTTCGGTCTGGCCATGGTTCCGGAGATTCCAAGCAACCGATCCAGCGGCGCCCAGGCACTCATGGCAACAGGGCGGCTGACACCGAGTTCAGCGCCAAGTTCTTTGGCGATTTTGCCGAGCATTTCAGTTTTTTCACGACTTTTTACCCCCCGACCGGCAGCGAGGATAAAGGGGGCCCGGCCGAGCTCTCCGACCGGATCTGCAGCCGTAAACTCGCAATCGCGGGTGAACCTGTTTTCCGGAAGATCCCAAAAATCGCTTTCGGTAACCTGGCGTTTTTCGATTTGATTACCCGGCGCCCCGGCAGACAGGCCTCTGGCGATAGATAGGCAGAATGGCTTTTTGCCGAGCCTGAAACGGCCGCGCAGGTAATTGCTGTATATAGCCCTGTAACAGGTTAGGGATTCGCTGCCCGGTTCGATCTTGTCAACGGCGGCAATCGAGCTGCCTCCGGTGCGGGCGGCGAACCGGGTGGAAAGTTCGCTGCCGGCATAGTCGCCCGGGAACAGGTATAGGTCGCATTCAATGCCGTATTCCAGTTCTTTTAAATAGGTTAAAACAGCCTCTGGACGGTAGCTGTTAATCTTAACCAGGTGCAGGCGGGTGGTTGGCGATGCAGCGATCAGGTTTTCTTTTGCGGCCCCGTCATTGTAAAAGACAATAGTGCTGCCATCCCCCGGTTGAGATTCCAGGTTGTTTCTGATAAAAGCGCCTGTTTCCCCGGCCTGGATACGGTAAGTGGACGAGCAGCCGTTAAGAACTATTTTATATTTCATATGCCTGCCAGCCACCCTTTCAGGTAGGAGTAATAAAGGGCCTGTGTTTTTTCTGCCGCTGTTTCACCTTCGATAATGATCCCGCTTCTCCGGCGGTCGATTGCTTCGATGCCCAACAGCTCACAGCCGCCGGGAAGGGCGGGCTGGCCACCGGTGGCCATTAAAACTGCGGCATCAATAACCTCAACCGGTTTTTGACCGTGGGCTTTAATATCCTTCAGGGTCGGCACACGCAGGTAAGAATTGGGGGCATTGCCTATTGCCAGGATGCAGGGAGGTTCGATCGTTTGCCGGCAGGTGCCGTCGTCAACGAGGTTTGTAACCCTGAGGCAGGCACCTGCAGCCGGTTCGATTGAGGACACCTGGGTGATGCAGGGCCAGCCCATCATCTCGGCACAGATCAGTGGCGTTTGGGCATTGTCCCCTACACCGCTCTGCCGGCCCATGATTACCACATTGTTTTTACCGATCTTATTAATATAAGCAGAAATCAGGGCTGCACATGTTTCAGGCCTGAAGCGCAGATCTTCTTTGCTGTCAATTCGTACGGCACGATCAAAACTTAAAGCTCTCAGGGTTTTCAGGTGAAGGTTTGCTTTTGAATCGCCGATTGTCAGGGCGGTTAAGCCTGGTGAGCATTGATCGTCGTCGGCCTTGTCGGCAAACTGCAGGGCAATTTCGAGGGCACTTTCATCATAGGGGTTAATGATGTTTTTGACATAGCCCGTTTCTACCCGGAGGCGGCTGTCAACATTCCAATCGCCTCCGGGCATCAGATCTAAATCGGGAACAACTTTAAAGCAGACCAGGATATTCATATTACCGCCCCGGGAGGATCGTCCCCCTGTTCATAATGCCCTGCGGGTCAAAAGCTTCTTTCAATGTTTCAAGGATGTAGTATGAAGAACCGTACTCGTCTTCAATCCAGTGCGTCCTGTGTTTGCCCACGCCGTGGTGGTGGCACATCGAGCCCCCGGCCCTGATTGTTTCTTCGACGATAATTTTCTTGATCGGCAGGTGATACTTCGCAATTTCTTCTTCGGGCCTGCAGTTGACAACATTATAATAGTAAACAAAGTACATATTCGTTCCGTTTAAGTAACTGTGTGAGGAGTGGCCGCCGATCAACGTGATGTCGGGGATTTCGCTGCTGATCCTTTCAACACAGACTTCATATATGTCATTGATTATATCCCAGGTTCCGGCTACCTCGGTTGTGTTGCCGATATTTTTTGTAGCCATTATTTCTTCTCTTTCTTCGGCAACTTTTCCCACATCCCAGTTAAGGTTGTCAAACCAGACCTGGATATATTTGGGTTCAACTTTTTTACACCCGCCATACTTAGACACAATTTCTTCCATTGCTTTTCCTGTAGCATCGGCGAGCGGTTTGGGTCCCTCGGCCATCAGGATCAGGACGCATTTGCCTGCAGCAAAATGGGAAAAGTGGAGTGAACCGTCTGCCGGATCATATAAACGAGCCACGGAAGGCCTGTAGCCGTTAACCATGATCTCGCGCAGTATCTCGAAACCGGTTTTCATGTTATCTAAGGTATAGCCCAGCAGCACATTGTTTTCAGGGGTAAATTTAAAAATTTTAACGGTTACTTCAGTGATATAGCAAAGCGCGCCCTCGTTGCCGATGATCACATGCCTGATGTCGGGTCCGGCTGCCCGCCGCGGCACATTTTTGATCCTGGTTACTTTTCCATTTGGAAAAACAGCTTCCAGGCCGACCACCATATCTTCAATGCCGCCGTAAAGGGTTGAAAACTGGCCGATACTCCTGGTGGCAACCAGGCCGCCCATTTGGGCCAGGGGTTTTGATTGTGGTGAGTGGCCGGTGGTGTAACCATCTTCCCGCAGCTTGTCTTCAAGTTCCTGCAGTGAAGCGCCACACTGGCAGGTGGCCAGCATATTATACGGGTCAATACTGATAATTTTATTCATGCCCGAGCCGTCAACAACGATAGAATTTTCCACGGCAGTTTCCAGCCCGCCTTCAGTCGCCGAATGGCCGGTCCTGGGTACTATGTTAATATTGTTTTCGCGGGCAAAATTTAACACCGCCTTGACCTCTTCCGTGCTGTGAACATAAACAACTGCAGCAGGGATTGGCTGGGTAAAAACGCCGTGCAGTTCCTCAAACCTTCTAAACCGGTCGACGCTGCTTTCCTTTAACACCTGTTCGTCGGTAACAACATTGTCTTTTCCTAGCAGGGCAGTCATTTTTTCCACAATTGTTTCTTTATCCAGTGACATTAAATTAATTTTCCTTTCCTCATTCAAAGATTGGGTATGACTTTTTTAAGATTTCGTCTGTATGAGAGGGAATAGACTTGTAGATCTCTTCATTCAAACGCTTATAAAGCTCCACGTTTTCTTCGGCCGGCTGGAAGGTATCGCTCATTTTTACCATCCTGCCGGCGGCAGTTTCAAAACTTTCATACACGCCTGCCGCAACGGCGGCACAGATAGCTGCACCGATGCTTGCCGCGCCGTTAACTACATTCCGGGAGGCAGGCAGGCCAAAGACATCGGCAAATATCTGCATAAAGAGATCGCTGTTGGAGCCGCCTCCGGAGACTATTATTTTATCCGGAACCAGGCCTAATTCAGCATGCATCGCTTCCGCATTATTTTTCATGGTCAGCGCGATGCCCTCCAGGATTGAACGGTACATGTGAATGCCCGTATGGCGGCCGTCAAAACCGATTATCAGCCCTTTTTTGTACGGTTGATCCGGAGGGGCCAGCCAGTCTAAGATGGTGAACAGTCCGCAGCAGCCTGCGGGAATCTTTTCTCCTTCAGCGTTGAGGTATGCTTCCGTTGAAAGGCCCGAAGCCTGCGCTCTTTTAACCGCTTCCTCGCCCAGGAGGTCTTTCATCCAGCTGACAGTCCACATCCCCCGGCGGATACCGGCGCTTTCGTAAAGGTACCTGTGCGGGACTGAAGCAAGGTTAGAAAAGAAATGTTCTGCATTATTAATATTCTCCCTGCCGTGAACCATGGAAGTTATATAGGTGCCCAGGGAAAAAAGGGCGGTATTGCCGGGGAGGAGGCCGGCTCCCAGGGCTTCAACCGCCTTGTCATTTGCTGTTATAGCGACGGGGATACCGGCAGGAATGCCTGTTGCTTCAGAAGCTGCGGAGGTTACGCAGCCGGCAGAGCTTCCGGGCAGCTGTAAATCAAAGAGCATTTCCCGGGGAATATTATACTGCTTAAAAACTGCCGGGTCTTCGCTCCACTGCCAGGTATCTTTATCAATAGGCCACTGCCCTTCGTAATTGGCAACGGTGTCCACAAAATTACCGGTCATGCGGTGGGTAATATAACCGCTTGAAGTAGTAACATACCTGACGGCAGGATCTTTGTGTTCATAGGGTTTGGCCAGTCTTTGGTCCATCCAGCTCATAACCGGCGCCGCCAGGGTCCCGTCTTCCTTTAACAGGGCCCGGCAGCAGCGAATCGTGCACAAACCCACCCCGAGGATATCTTCTTTTCTGCCGCTGAAACGCTGCATCGCTTCTTTGCTAGCAGCTTTTAATGAATCCCACAGGTCATCATCGGGATGCTCCACGACACCCTGCCGGGGCAGGCTCATCGGCTCTAAATCTTTCTTTCCTTCACAGATGATCTCGCCTTCAAGATCAAAAATTACAACTTTTGAACTCTGGGTGCCGCCATCAACCCCGATCAGGTATTTTTTTTTCATATTTTAAACCACTGCCTTTCTAATAGGAACTTGGAGCTGTTTCTGCTTTCCTAACGGACCAGAAACCCTCCGTCGACTACCAGGATATGGCCGTTAACATAATCGGAAGCCCTGCTGGCCAGGAAAACTGTAGCACCCATCAGGTCAAGGGTTTCCCCCCAGCGGCCGGCCGGGATGTGGTTAAGGATTTTCTGATTTGCGTCAGCATCGCCCCTCGTCTCAGTGGTTAAATCTGTGGCGTAATAACCCGGGGCGATACCGTTTACCTGAATATTGAAGCGGGCCAGTTCATCACAATAGGCTTTTGTAAAGCCGGCCAACCCGTGCTTTGTCGAGGCATATGCAGGGGACCACTGGCCGCCCAGGAAAGAATACATGGAGCAAATATTGATTATTTTGCCGCTTCTCTGGGGAATCATTATTTTTGCTGCTTCGTAGCTCAGTTCAAAAGGAGCAGTCAGGTTAACGTTAATCATGGCATCCCATTCATCTCTGCCAAAAGCAAGGATATCCTGCACATTTTTGCAGAGGCCGGCGCTGTTGACTACTATATCCACGGATCCGAAAGCTTCAACGCAGCCGGCGATGATCTCTTTTGCCGCTCCCGGGGTGGTGATATCCTTGTTAATTAACTCGGCTTTAACCCCTTCATTTTCAATAAGTGCTCTTGTCGTGCCATCGTCTTCCCTGATGCTCGGTATGAATAAGTTAGCCCCGGCCTTGGCCAGGGCCAGGGCAAAAGTCTGCCCCAAACCGGTATTGCCGCCTGTTACAATAGCATTCCTGCCCTTTAGTGAAAAATAATCCATTGAGAATTCCGCGATGCTCATTATTTAGGCCCCCGCTTTGATTATAAATTTTTGCAGCTAAACTGATTCCAAGCAGTTACCGGTAAAAAAACTTAAGCAGCATGTTCAAACCGGCCGGGTACAGTTATCAAAAAAAAAGAGAAAAAAGCGCACTTCCCTACGGAAATTACTTTTCTCTCTTCTCTAGTAATTATTAAAGATAGTATAAATTTCATTTGCCTGAATGTCAATAAGCAAATTACATGGACCATACTTCCGGGTTAGTTGAGCATATTGCTGTTGCGCCGGCCCGGAGGGCGGCCACAACATCTTCCTTACAGCAGATTAAACCGCCGGAGATAATCGGGATGTCTGTTTTCTCCATAACCCAGGGAATCAACTTTGGCCATCCCGGCAGGATTTCCAGGTGATCGGGCTGTGATATTTCAATTTGACGGGACAGGCTATTAAAAGAAAATGAATCAATGATAAACAACCGGTGGATAGTATAAAAGCCCTGGGCCTTTGCAGCCCGGAGCATTGAAGCTTTCGAGCTCAAAATTCCATCGGCGCCGGTATACTTCTTTATGTATTGGACAACTATTTCTTTATTGGCAAAGCCTTCCAACAGATCGACGTTTATAAAAGCCATCTTTCCGCTTTCTTTTACCTGCGCAACTATCTCGCTGATGTTCAGGATAGTGCCGTATAGAATAAAGACTACTTTACTGTCTGTGTCCACAACCGCCTTTAAGCCGGCATCGTCTTTTACGGCAGGGATGATTGGGTGGTTTTCAATTATTCTGGCAAGTTTACCTGGCATTTAGCCCTCCACATTCCAGATCTATTATCCGGCACAAACCGCTTCATGATCAGTTTCGTAGATATCCAGGCTGAATTTTTCCGGGTGCCTCGGGGTGATATTCTTGTAATAATTTTTTAGAATCTGCATATCTCTCCTATAGCATCCGCAGGGTATGAAGCTCGGCCCGACGACAGCCAGTTTCCTGGAATAATCGAGGTGGCTTAATACTATTGGGATCCTGGCATTCAGGGCAGTATAATAGAAGCCTGTTTTCCACCTGCGGGTTAGTTTTCTGGTTCCTTCAGGTGCAATCATCAGGGCAATATTTTCTTTTGAAGATGTAATTAACTCAACCAGCGTCTCGACGAGAGTGTTGTTTTTGCTCCTGTCGACGCCCATGCCGCCTGAATTTACAAAAAACCTTTTTAACAGGAAAAAGTTAAAAAGTTCCTGCTTTAAAAGGTACCTAATCGGGATTTTCATTTTGTAGAAACCGGCCATGGCAAAAATGAAGTCAAAATTTGAAGTGTGCGGCGCTGCTACCACTATACATTTCTTAGTATTCGCGGGCAGTTGGCCCTGAAGCTTCCAACCCATAATTGTAAACAGGAAAACAGTGAAAAACTTCAAAAATTATATTCCTCCCTTAAAAAATCAATTACACTAAGTTTAACATTATCATCAATTATTACAATGGCGGGATAACCTGCCGGACTTATTATATTACTTTTCACATTCTTTTTGCTCTTCATCCACGTATATTTTCAGGCAAAAGTTCTGAGGGTACTTTGGGGTGATATTTTTGTAATGATCCCTGACGATCTGCATATCCTTTTTATAATCGCCTGTGGGCATAAAACTGGGGCCGACCCCGGCTTCTTTTTTGGCATAATCCAGGTGGGTCAGGACAATAGGAACCCCGGCCTTCAGGGCGGCATGATAAAAACCGGTTTTCCACTTACAGGTATGCTTCCTGGTGCCTTCAGGAGTAACTAATACAGCAAGGTCTTCTTCCGCATTAATCAGCAATTCAGCCATTGCGTCTACCATGGTGCCAGTTTTTTTTCTGTCAATGCCCAGCGCTCCGGCTGACAGCAACACATTCTTAAGCGGAAAATGCTTTAACCATTCTTTTTTGATCAAAAACCTGACCGGGTATTCCATCTTATAGAAACCGGCCATGGCAAAAAGCAGGTCAAAGTTACTGGTATGCGGGCCACCGACGACAACGCATTTCCTGATATCAGCGGGAATAGTCCCTTTCTTTGTCCAGCCCCCGATGGTGAACAGAAACATGGCAATCCATTTCAGCAAGTTACTTCCTCCTTTACAAGCTGCTAAACATAGTTTAACATTATTTAGGATCATTACAACCGGATAGAGGCAGTTTAGATAAAATAGCCCCTGTTTGCCGGGAGCAGAAGAGTTTTCCCCGATAGGGTATAATATCCGTAACTGAGCGAGCCCCTTAATGAAAGAACTGTTTATATAAGTACTGCATTCATGGGCGGTGTGAAAAAATGAAGGAATTTTTTAAATGATGCAACATGCAGGGCCGTGAACGGGTTGAGACGGCCCGGGTTCCGGCATCGCCTGATCAACGCAGTTGTCTGTTCAGGCCACGGTTTGTTCTAAAGAGGCTGTGGTTTGATCTAAAAAAGGGAGGTTTTCAGGATGGCAAAGGAATACTTGCACACCGGCAATGCACCGGCGGCTGTCGGGCCATACAGCCAGGGGGTGAAGGCAGGCAGCCTGCTCTTCGTTTCAGGGCAAATGCCTGTTGATCCGGCAACAGGAGATTTAGTTACAGGCAGCGCAGCGGAAAAGGCTGTCCAGTGCATGAAAAATGTGCTGGCCATTCTTGAGCAGGCAGGACTGGCTGGCGATAACATTGTAAAAGCGACAATATTTTTGACAGATATGAATGACTTTGGAGAGGTCAATAAAGCTTATGCCGGCTTTTTCAAGGGCAACTTCCCGGCGAGGTCATGTGTTGAGGTCTCCAGGCTGCCAAAAGATGTTACCGTAGAGATCGAAGTTATCGCCAGCTCTTAACAACTTATTTTCCGGGCTATGGCGGCACAGGAAAGAGGGATTTACAGATGCGGGATTGCAAAGGGCGCTGTTATAAAGAAGAGGAAAGGCCTTTTTTCGGGCTCTATCTTGTGCTGAATAAAGCAGGCCGGGCTGTTATCTATGTTTTACTGATTACAGCCCCGGTATTTTTGCTGCTCTCTGCCCCGGGAGTTTCAGCAGCACGTTACGGTGATGTAAATGGCGATGGCAGGATTGATGTCCGGGATGTTGCCCTGGTAACAAGGCATGTCCTGGGAATGAGCCCTCTTTCCGGAGCGGGTGAAACTCTTGCCGATGTCAACGCTGACGGGGTCGTGAATGTCCGGGATATCAGTTTGCTCATGCAGAAATCCCTGGGGCTAATTGATGAATTTCCCGGCCGCGGGAAGCTCGAAACCGACCTGGTTGAAAAGGTCATTGTAGCTGAAGGTATTTCCCCCGGCTCCAGTATTGTAATCGTCATCCTTGAGGTGCCGGATCCCGGGAATTACAGGGTTGAAATTGGCGGTAATGTTTTGGAATACAGCGAATCAACCGGAGCTTTTGTCGGTGAAGTTAGCCGGGAGGATGCCGTAGAGGATAAAGTAGCGGTTTACAGGTTGTAACTTAACTTGGAACTGCCTCGCTTACAGCTGACCGGAGATCCTGATCTCTTTGCAGCCTCACGCAGGTAACTTTATTATTAGAGCGGGAGAGGGCTGGGCAAGACTAAGTCTCTGCCCTGCCGGATCAGGCCCGGGGCTTCCGGTAGAGCCGCCTGTACCCTCAGCAGGTGGTATAATGAGGCAAACCTACTGCAGGAGTGAACAAAATGAAGGCCGGCAAATTTAAATACAGCTTTACCGTTTCTACGCTTAAAAAAATTGCAGGGGGCTTAGCGGCCCTGCTGATTGCCGCGGCAACTGCCGCGGCCTGGGTAGGGCCGGATCAGGCCGGAGAAGGAATGCAAAGATTATTTGGTCTGAAGCCTGCGTCTGAACCGGCCGGGCAGGACCAGGAACTAAGTTCGGCACCTGTTAGTGAAGAACCGATTACCATTGGCATTAATGGGGGGACTGTTAAAATCACGGGGTTTGAACCGATGACCGGCAGTATCTGTTTGTCTCTGCGGTTGGAACAGATCCCTGCATACAGGGTGTACCCCGGTTTTGATGGCGATTCAGACCCGGGAACAGTGAGGCAGCGTTTGGATGAAAACCTGAAACAGGTTTACTTGATTGATCAAAACGGTCGTGAATACCGGTACCAGGGCGGCAACTTCGTGGCCGAGCACCTTTATTGTTCAGGTTCTGCCGAAGGAGCTGCCTGGTCGTCAGATGTTCTCCTCGAACTTCCGGATCTCAGCGAACAGGTTCAAACGCTGACCCTTGTCGTTCCCCTGGCAGGTGATGATCAACTCAGGAAAGAGTTCTCCCTGGCTGCATTGCAAAATACCGGCGAATGCAGGCTGCCGGGTGTAAGAATTACCTGGTAGGGCATCAGATCCAGGGCCGTCTTTAGTTCCGCTGAAGACCTTCAGGTAAAGATAACAGGGAACAGGGTGGCGTTAACAAAGGAAAGAGGGTTTCTTTTTTGCAGACAGCGCACAAGTTTTTCTATGAAGATTCGCGTAAGCTGAGTGCGGTAAGAAGCGCTCACATCGACCTGGTTATAACCTCCCCGCCGTACCCGATGATCGAAATGTGGGATGAGCAGTTCTGTGCCCTCAATCCCGATATTGCCCTTTACCTGCAGCGCAGCGATTACAACAGGGCTTTCGAAATGATGCACCGCGAACTTGACCTGGTCTGGAGTGAGCTCTACAGGGTGATGAAGGAGGGGGCCCTGGCCTGTATCAATATCGGGGATGCAACCCGGACAAATAATAAACGCTTTCAACTGTTTGCCAATCATGCCAGGATCCAGAATAAATTTTTCGATCTGGGCTTCGCTGTTCTGCCCATGATTATCTGGCGCAAGCAGACCAACGCCCCTAATAAGTTCATGGGCTCAGGCATGCTGCCAGCCGGGGCTTATGTCACATTAGAGCATGAGTTAATTCTCATCTTTCGCAAGGGAAGCAGAAGGTCTTTTGACAGCGCTGAAGATAAACACAAGAGGAGGCTGAGCGCTTACTTCTGGGAGGAGCGCAATGCCTGGTTTTCCGATCTCTGGGAATTTAAGGGGGTCAGGCAGGAAATAAATAATCGTGAGCTGCGCAGCAGGAGTGCGGCGTACCCATTTGCGCTGCCATTTCGTCTGCTTAACATGTTTTCAGTTTACGGGGATACGGTGCTAGATCCTTTTTCGGGCACTGGCACAACTGCCCTGGCCGCAATGGCGGCAGGCCGCCATAGCGTTAACTGTGAAATGGAAAAGGGCTTTTCCCCTGCCGTGAAGGACAGGATTGCAGCAGAGGCTCCCGGTTTGCATATCTATAACCGGGAAAGAGTCAGCGGGCATCTTGAATTTGTTGCGGACAGCCAAAAAGCGGGTAAAGAGGTTAATTATTTTAACAGTTACTTTGGTTTTCCGGTAAAAACTGCGCAGGAACAGGATTTGAAACTGCTTTTTACCGCTTCTGTTGCCGAAGTTGGAGCAGGCCTTTTTCAGGCTTCTTACCTTGAGGATCAGTTCGCGCAGGCTCTTGATTTTGAGCAGCTTGCCCTTTAAGAGCAGGCTGCCAGGCATGGCCAAGCCGGCCCGGTTTATTTTGAGCAGTTTTGTTTCCGGTTGGCGTGCAGCAGAGCTGCAGATTTTATGCTGAAGTTTGCTTAAAAATCCTCTTTTTTCTTTTTTGGCAGCCTTTTCCCCTGGAAAACTACTTCTGAGCCATATTTTTCTCGTAAAACATCCCTGGTTGCTGTTAAGATATGCTCTTTGTCATCAGCAGGTGCAGGCTTCAGCAGTGACATCTGGCTGCCCTCTTCAAAACCTGAAACCTGAACACCAGCGAGGCGCCAGGGGCCGCTGCCGCAGTGGGCGCCGAATAATTTTTTGGTGGCGAGGTATATTTCAGAGTCACCGCTAATTGTTTCGGGCATCGATTTGCTGCGGGTTATGGTCTTAAAATCTTTGAAGCGTAATTTAAGGGTGACCGTTCGGGCCGTGATCCCGGCCGAGCGCAGGCGGTAGCCTACGCCTGCCGCCTGTTCCATAAGCACGGCCAGCATATCTTCCCGGTCATAAATGTCTTCAGGAAAAGTGGCTTCTTCCGAAATTGACTTAGCTTCGTGTTCAAGCTCGAGCGGCCGGTTGTCCATTCCGCGTGCATAGCCCCGCACGGCCCCGGCGCTGCTTCCAAGGATACGGGCTAAAGACTCCGGGGGGGAAAAGGCCAAATCTTTGACTTTTTTAATGCCACAGCGGTTTAGTTTTTGTTCCGCTACAGGACCGATACCCGGAAGAGTTCTGATAGACATGGGCCAGAGCTTGGTTTCCACTTCCTCCGGCCAGAGGGTGCCTACATCGTTTGGTTTGGCCAGTTCGCAGGCTATTTTAGCTAAAAGCTTGTTGGCCGAGACACCAACGCTGATTGGCAGGTTTAGCTCATCCCGCACAGCGCCATGAATGGCAAGGCCCGTTTTGCAGCCTGCGCCTGCTTTGACGGCCAGGTATGCTTCATCTATAGAAACAATCTCGATATCCGGCGTAAATCGCTCGAATATCTTTCGGACCTGTTGTGCCGCTTCTTTATAACGAGACATGCGGCCCCCTACTACAATAGCTTCGGGGCAGAGAACCAGGGCTTTTTTCATCGGCATGGCAGATCGTACGCCAAATTTCCTGGCTTCGTAGGAACAGGTTGAAACAACGCCCCTTCCTTCGGGACTGCCGCCGACCAGCACCGGCTTCCCCCTCAGGGCAGAGTTGTCGAGCTGTTCGACTGAAGCAAAAAAGGCGTCGAGATCGCAGAGCAGGATATCGCGTTTATTTTTCATGGAGTTAATCCTTCCGGTTTAACGCCCTCATGTTTATCTTATTCAGCCTGTAAATATTTAATTCGAACCGGACAGGGTTTCTGTACCTGCGTTTCTACCAGCGGTAGACTGCCGCAACAGGAGCAGTGTCGGGCATCTGCCCGGAATCTACAGCGTAAACAGTGCCATTGCTTAAGAATGTTTTCGCTACAGCCATGTCAATTAAATCTTCGCCGCCGCTGCCGTCCTGCGGATTTTCGTTCAGGCTGATTTCTTCTTTCGCCGGGTCATAGCGGCCCCATTGCTGTACACCCGGGGTAACAAAAAGTTCACTGATCCTGCCGTGATAGGCTGCCGGGAGGATTTCAAGTATATCATTGGAAGTTTTCCCCGTTCCTTTCAACTCATGGTAGCGTTTTTTTGCCGTTTCCTGTTTTTCCTGAAAGTAAGGTTTTACAATTTCCCAGGCTTTTTGATGCAGCTCCCCGGCGCTGAGGTTTTCCGGGTTCCCCTTGATGTTATCTTCGAACAGCAGCGGGTATTTACTGCTTGTTTTATAGAGCGGGGTAAGATAGTCAACGCAAGCCAGGATCAACGGAGAATTGTTGCCATCGAGCAGGCCCTGGATCTCGCGGTCGATGAACCTGAAATAGTTGAGCAGTCTTTCCCGCATGAGGCTGTCTATTTCACCGCCGTGGCCGAAATATATAGCGGTTCTGGTGCCGGCCGACTCCGGGGCTCCTGTGTGGAACTGGAGAAACTGTGCGGGAATTTCATCGACGAATTCGACTTCGAACTTTTCGATCAGCTTGCTTAAATCCATTTCTTCAACCGTGGTTTGCGTGCCGCGCATCAGGCGGGCATCCTTCTGGCTGAGGGCAAGAATGTAAAACTGTCCGTCGGAAGATAAGAGGGTAAAAAGGGGCTTGATATGGAAAGTTTTCCTGACTACTGACATTTCTTCAAACTGAACCGGTAAACGGTAATACTGTGAAAAACCGTCGGCAATGAAGTAGGCCAGGCCCTCACTCTGATTAGCCCAGTAATAGCTGTCGGAAATAAGCTTTTTTGCGGAGTCAAGCAGATTACTTTTTTCTGCGGGTTCAAGGCTCCAGCTTTCCAACTGCTCTTCGGCTTTTGCAAGCAGGTTTTTAAAACGGGTGGAATTCTCTTTTGCTCTTTCCCTGCCTTTTTTAGTGGGCATATAAATGGAAATGCAGGGCTCTTTCTTTCCCTGGCTTAGCAGAAGTTCCATTTCTTCCTTGTTTAAACGCTCCATTTAACCGTCCCCCTTAAGAGTATTCGGGTAAGAAAACAGCCGTCAAGTTATTTTACTTGCTGCAAAGGGTTTGCGATTACAGGATCAGTTAAAGGCACAGCAATGGTTAAAAGCTACAGCAGATGTTACGGGTAATAGGCTCTGCTGTTTCATTACCCGATTTGTTGCTTACCTTTATTATAACTGATTGACTGTGAGCTTCAACCTTATCTGGAAATGTTGTCATAAAAGATCGTCAGCAGTCCGGGGTTTTTAGCCCATTGAAGGTTAGGATGCCTTAACAGCGAAACAATTTAAGGAATAAGGCATATCCATGCAAGACAGCAGGAAGATAGGGCTATGTAGGGAGTGCCGTCCGGTTACAGATCATAGTGCCCCTGTAAAACAGGAAATCATAAACCGCCTGCACGGCAATCCTGCCGAAGCCACTTTTAAGTGCTTGCATTTTGGGTGGTTGATCAAGTAACAGAATATTGATATAGTTTATGAAAAAGAGTTGGAGGTTATAAGCCAATGAATCGCATCCTGCTGGCAGTAGATGGTTCGGAGCATACTGAAAAAGTAATTGAGAAAGGCCTGCTTGTTGCAGAAGGCCTGAATGCCGAAGTAACTGTTGTTACCGTGGTTGGGGAATATGTTTTCAGCCCCCGCGTAAGTATGCAGTTTTCCGAAGACAACTGGGATAAGGTTAACAGGCAGCTCAGAGAGGAAGCTGAAGAAGTAGTAAAAAAGGCGGCGGAACCTTTCAGGGATAAGGGCCTGACGGTGAAAACCAAAACTGTTGTCGGCCACCAGGCTCCGGCTGATGCTATCTGTGAACTGGCCAGGGAAGGCAAGTTCGATTTAATCGTGATTGGCAGCCGCGGTTTGCGGGGTATCCAGGAAATGTTTTTAGGCAGCGTAAGCAATAAAGTGGCCCATATGGGATGCACCAGCGTTTTAATTGCAAAGTAAAGCATGAAAACCCAAATACTACATGGGAGTGATTTAGAAATGTATAAAATACTGGTGGCGATTGACGGTTCCGAGCATTCAGATAGAGTGATTGATGAAACGTTAACAATTGCAAAAGCGTTGGATGCAGAGGTAACTGTTCTTAATGTAACCGGTGAATATGATATGCAAAACCGGATCAGTGTTCACATGTCTGATGATTACTGGGATCAGGTTAAGAAAAACATGAAAGGTGATGCTGAAAAAATTGTGGGGAAAGCTGCTGATAAGTTGAAGGAAAACGGAGTCAGGGTTGAAACGAAGGTCCTGATTGGAAAGCAGCCGCCTGCAGATGCAATTTGCAAAATGGCGGACAGGGGACCATTTAATTTGCTGATTTTAGGAAGTTACAGGGTAAGGGGCCTCAGGGAAGCTTTCCTGGGCAGTGTGAGTAACAAGGTCGCTCACTGCACCGCTAAAAATGTACTGATAGTAAAATAATTGCAGGCCGGGATTGTTCAACCTGGGGTCTGGAAATGCCAACGCCCCCTGCCCTGGCAGGGGCAGCGTCAGTATTTCGGTATTTCGGGCTAAACGGGCAGCACGATATCTTGCTGCCCGTAAAATTGCGCATTTACTCTTTATTGGCGTCGGGATTGATTCCTTCGCTGATCGCACTGTTGACTTCCTGCATAAACTGGCTAAAGTCGTTCTGGGCCTTGGCGTAAGCCTGGATAGTCAGGTTGGTATCCATTTTGCCTTTTAAGTCGTTAAACTGCTGTATTTGCTCCTCGCTGGGCTGGACTCCCGACTGCTGGGCAAATTGTATCTGCTGCTGAAGTTCCTGGACTTCCTTGATCATTTGATTGGCTTCAGGATCTGCCTGCATGTTTTCGGAAACCCGTTCCAGTTCCTGGTATTGTTCGGTTTTGCTGATTTCAATACCCAGCTCTTTCGCTTTCTCAATAACACTCATTAAAAAAACCTCCTGTAATTTAATTCGATTATTTCCCTTCTGTTTCAGGCCCTGCGATCCCTTCAATAACTTAAAAATAGTTCGAGGTTTTTTTCTGTCAGGCAGCGAACGGGATACTCTCCGGTAGGGATAGCAACAGCTGCTGTGGAATTAAATAACCATAGCGGGCGGTTTGGCGCCTGTCAGCAGGCGGGCGCGGGTAAATACCTGCCTCAATAAAATACAGGGGGTTGGCAGTTGTGAATGTCAGGAAAGTGCTGAAGTGGATTGTCCTGGTTCCCGGAGCGCTTTTTGTGCTCTTTAGCCTGCTGCCTTACCTGATCCCGGAACCGCGGGAAAGTGGAAACCGTCATCAGCTATCTTTTGCTAACAGCGAGTATGCTGAAGTTGGAGGGGTAGAGCTGCACTACCGTTCCTGGGAAGGCAGTAACCAGGGCAGTGTTAACATGCTGCTGGTGCACGGGCTGGGAGGCTCCACGTTTTCATGGCGTTATACGGCCCCGGCCCTGGAGTCGGAAGGATACAGGGTAGTTGCCGTGGACTTGCCGGGCTTTGGTTTAAGTGAACGCAGGCAGGGTCTTGATCACACTGCCCCGGCAAGGGCCGGGAGGCTGTGGGCTTTTCTGGATGAGCGTTATCCCGGTGAGCAGTGGAACCTTGTCGGACACTCCATGGGAGGTGCCGTGGTAACGGCTATGGCCCTGCAGGAACCTCAGAAGGTAAAGAGTATCACCCTGGTTGCAGGCGCGCTCGCTGAATCGGAGCCTTCGTTTTTTAACTCATTCCTGCATTACCCCCCGGTCAGCCGCTGGATCAGGATTCTCGGGCCGGGCTTCTTGCGCAGCGAAAGCAGGCTGGAGCAGGTCCTGGCTTCTGCTTACGGGCGGGAACCTTCTATAGATGAAACTGCAGGATATTACAGGCCGCTGGCGGTAGAAAACACTGCTGCCGTATTGGTTGATTTGCTTAAAACAAGTCCTGTATCCCTGGTGGATCGCCTGGATGAACTGGCCCTTCCGGTGCTTTGTGTCTGGGGTGTAGAAGATACCTGGGTGCCCCTGGAGCAGGGGGAAAGGCTGCTTCAATTAATTCCCCGCTCCAGGCTGGTGGCAATAGAAGGCGAAGGCCACTGCCCGATGGAGACTTCACCGGAACAGTTTAATGCAATCCTGGCCGATTTTCTGGTCGGGCTGGATTCACCTTAGCCGGAACTGCCGGTACGATCATTTATGGCAGCAGGCTGGGGTGATCGTTAATAAAAAGGCAAAGAAAAAGGCATGAGCTCACCGGTTTATTAAATCACCTCCAGCTCTTTTCCGACTTTAATGAAAGCGGAAACAGCCCTGTCAAGGTGTTCTCTTTCGTGGGCGGCAGAAAGCTGGACCCTGATGCGTGCTTTCCCTTTCGGGACAACCGGGTAAGCGAAGCCGATCACGTAAATGCCTTCTTTCAACATTAAGTCTGCCATCTTTAGGGCCAGCGGCTCGTTGTAGAGCATAACCGGGACTATTGCTGTGTCGCCTGGAACTATCGTAAAGCCGGCATCCAGCATTTTTTTACGGAAATAAGCGGCGTTCTCCTTAACCCTGTCCTGAAGTTCGGTAGAATCCCCGAGCATCTCCAGAACTTTTAAGGTTCCCCCTACAATGGCCGGGGCCAGCGAATTGGAGAAAAGGTAAGGCCGTGAGCGCTGGCGAAGCATCTCAACCAGTTCTTTGCGGCCCGAAGTGCAGCCGCCCATGGCCCCGCCGAGCGCTTTGCCGAAAGTGGTGGTGATTAAATCGATTTTTCCTTCCAGGCCGAAATGTTCAAAGGTGCCGCGGCCTGTTTTGCCGATATAGCCGGTAGCATGGCTGTCGTCAACCATGACCAGGGCATCATACCGCCCGGCCAGATCGCATATCTGGGGCAGTTTAGCAATATCCCCGTCCATGGAAAAAACTCCATCGGTGGCAATCAGCCGGTACTTTGAAGATTGGGCCTGCCGAAGGCAATCCTCCAGTTCAGCCATGTCTGAATGGCTGAACCGGAAGCGGGCTGCTTTGCAAAGCCGGACACCGTCGATAATTGATGCGTGGTTTAGTTCGTCGGAAATTATGGCGCTGTCTGCCCCGAGCAGGGGTTCAAATATCCCGCCGTTGGCATCGAAGCAGGCGGCGTAAAGAATCGTGTCCTCAGTATCTAAAAATGTGGAAACCTTCTGTTCCAGGTCCTTGTGGGCTTGCTGTGTTCCGCAGATAAAGCGGACAGACGAAAGGCCGTACCCCCACTGATCCATAGCTGCCTGGGCAGCCCTGATTACCTCCGGGTGGTTCGATAAGCCGAGGTAATTATTGGCGCAGAAGTTTAAAACCTCTTCACCTGTTGATACTTCAATATTCGCTGATTGAGAGCTTGTAATAATTCGTTCCTGTTTGAAGAGCCCCTGTTCCCGGAGCTCGCTAAATTGACCCTGAAGGTCTCTGATAATCTGTTCGGACATTTTTATGCCTCCATATATTATTATTTACTGCAGCTTTTTGCCGAGTTCCCTGAGCATATCTTCTGTCATCATTTTCAGGTCATATTGCGGGTCCCAGCCCCATTCCCTGCGGGCTGCCGAATCGTCTAACGAATTGGGCCAGCTGTCGGCGATAGCCTGCCTGACGGGGTCAATGTCGTAATCGATGTTAAAGCCGGGGATATGTTTTTTGATTTCGGCAGCAAGTTCCTTCGGCGTGACAGTTATAGCTGAAACATTGAAAGCGTTGCGGTGCTGAAGTTTAGCCGGATCTGCTTCCATTAACTTCACGGCGCCCTCGAGGACATCGGGCATATAAATCATATCGATTGAGCTGTTTTCTTCCAGGAAACAGGTGTAACTACCCTTTTTTATCGCATCGTAAAAAATATGAACAGCGTAATCGGTAGTGCCGCCACCGGGCATGGCCGCGCTTGATATAACCCCCGGGTACCTCAACCCGCGGATATCGAGGCCGTATTTTTTGTGGTAGTAGTCACAGAGCAATTCTCCTGATATCTTGGAGACACCGTAAATGCTGGTGGGCCTGGTTACAGTATCCTGGGGAGTTTTATCTTTGGGAGAGTCCGGTCCGAAGACAGCAATTGAACTGGGGAAGAAAATTGAGCAGCTTTGCTGCCTGGCTTCTTCGAGAATATTGATTAAGCCGTTCATGTTTACGTCCCAGAGCGCCTGGGGGTTATCTTCACCCGTGGCGGAAAGCATGGAAGCGAGATGATATACAGAGTCCACCCCATGTTTTTTAATCACGGATCGAACGGCTTCGCGGTTCGTAATGTCAAGCAATTCGAAAGGTCCTCCCCCGGTTATGCCTTCGCAGCCGTCTTTTACTCTTCTTGACGAGGCGATGATATTCTCCGGGCCGTATTTATCCCTGAGATAGGGCACAAGTTCAGTTCCAATCTGGCCGAGAGCGCCGGTTACGAGTATCTTCTTCATTGATAGAGTCCCTCCTGTTTAAGTTCCGTTGTTTTGTTAATGGCAATCTGGTTCTTTAAAAGGTTTGATAAAAAGATAATTCGCTGCCTGTTGAAAGATATCCTTTTTGGGCCTCTTACAATAATTTGGTATAATATAAAGCGTATTCGAAGCAGGCATATTATGATCAGCAGTTGAAGAATAGTTGGAACAAAGCGTTGAGAAGCGCGGTTTAAATTACGGTTTGCAACATACCGGAGAAAGTGGTGAAATTAAAAAATGGACTTGCAAAAAATTTTGGCAGAGAAGAAGATAATCATATTCGACGGTGGAACCGGCACGGAGTTAGCCAGGCGCGGAGTGGAAGCAAGTGGGGCTGTCAACCTCACAAACCCCGATCAAATTCTAAGTTTTCATACCGATTATGCTGACCTGGGGGTTGATGCTTTAACAACTAACACATTTACCATGAACAGGATCAGCATAGAATCGAAAGGCCTGGACACTGATCTGCGGAAAGCAAACCTGGCCGGTGCCGGCCTGGCCAGGAAAGCAGCCGGGGAAGGACAATATGTGTTTGGTGATATCGGGCCGACCGGAAAACTGTTGGAGCCCTACGGCACTTACACTGAAGAGCAGTTCTATGAAAACTTTGAGGAACAGGCCCGGATATTAATTGAAGGTGAAGTAGATGGCTTGATCATCGAAACGATGACAGATTTGCGTGAAGCACTTTGTGCTTTAAAAGCAGCCCGCTCTGTAACAGACAGGCCGATTCTTGTGACGCTGTCTTTTGCGGTTACCGATAAAGGCGGCCGTACAATTATGGGCAGCACGGTACCGGAGATTGCCAAAGCTCTTGAAAAAAACGGGGCTAATGCTGTCGGCGCCAACTGCGGCGATCTTTCCCCGGAAGAGATGGGTAAAATAGCGGCTATTTACAAGGAGCACTCCTCACTGCCGGTTCTGATCCAGCCCAATGCCGGAAAGCCGAAACTGGTTGACAAAGAAACTGTATATGACATGTCACCGGAAGATTTTGCTGACGGGATATTGAAATGCGTCGAGAGCGGGGCTTCCATGGTCGGAGGTTGTTGTGGAACTACGCTAGAGCATATAAAGGCCGCATTAAACCTGCTCAGGTAAATAATTCCGGCCAGGGCGGCGCAAAAACAGTCTCATGACAGGCGTTATATGCAGCATGATAAAAAATGTTGTGTTTGTTCAGCCCGCTTATTTTCGTTTACACGGTTCAGTTTATGCAGGCATTTGACGTGTGGCGGAGCAGCATTAATGGCCTGTGAAACAAAGGCCGGAGCAGTCCGGCCCGCATGGAGGCGGGCCGCCGGGGCCTGAGCCACGGAGGGCGAATGTCCCGGGCAGCCTAAAGCGGAGGGCTGAAGTTGAACTGCAGCCGCTACCTGCGACAGAACCCGCAAATGACGGCGCTAACTGAACCGCCTGCTTTTCCGCCTGTATGCCTGGGCAAAGCCTTTATGCTTGCCTTTG
>SKOR01000107.1 GCA_007119965.1 Syntrophomonadaceae bacterium | reverse complement strand
GAATGAAACTTCATACTCGTCCATTACGTCAGGCGATGTCCTGACAAACAAATCCTGCCTTGCGCCGCCCTGGATCTGCACACTGGCGACACCGGGCAGCGATTCCAGGCGCGGCGATGCTATCTCTTCCAGCCACTCGGTAAGCCGGACATTATCGTCGGCCCCGCTGGCCGAAACCGACATAATCGGCATCAGGGTCGGGTCAAACTCAAGGATCATCGGGCGCTGAACTTCATCGGGCAGGGATAGCAGATCCATACGCACACTTAAATCTTCACGGATATCTTTAACATTTATGCCCCAGTCAAACTGCATGATCACTATGGAAACGCTCTCCTGGGAAATAGAATTCAAGTTAGTTAGACCGCTGACTGCGGAGACCCCTTCTTCTATCGGTTTGGTCACCAGTTCCAGGGTCTCCTGGGGTGAACTGCCGGGAAAGGTGGTGATCACAGCCAGCACGGGAGGCTGAATATCGGGCAGCAGGTCAAGAGGGCTCTGGTAAAGGCTGACCAGCCCGATCAACAAAATCAATAATAGTATTGTAGCCGTTGCTACGGGCCTTTTAACGGCCAGTTTCGGCAAACCCATCCATACTTACCTCCGGCCGACCGGTCGGTCGGTTTTTTTTATAGTATACCATAAGACCGATAGAATTTATGCCCCACTTAAAAAGTTCCATTTTTCCAAATAAAATGCCGGAGAAGAGCCTCGCTGATCAGTTTCCGGACTCAGCAGGGTTTTTGCCCCGTTTAAGCAGACTGCCTGAAATTTTATCGGCAGCCGTGCCGAGCAGCACTGCAGCCAGGCCGGCGAGGGCATAATATACGGGTATATAAACAATCCTGTTTACGCTGAACTCAAGGACAGGGATAAATATTTCATGCGCAAAAATGCGCCCTTCCATAAAACCTGAATCAAGCAATACCGGGTAGAGATAATTACCGGCCTGTAAGGCCAGGTAAAACCCAAGACCCGACACAACCGCTGCAGCGCCAAACCACTTCAGAGCCCTGAAGGGCCCGACCAGCAGGCTGCCGGCAAACAGCAGCAGGGCGAAGCCTGTGACCGACAGGGGCCCGTAAAACCTCTGATACTGCCTTATTTTAGCCAGGGCATCAATCAGCCTGTCATCTGTATCCCAGGCAGCCAGCAATTCTTCAACGGCAAGCTGATCGGGCAGAGGTAGCTGGTAGACTAAAAAACCGACCAGGGCATCCAATTGCTGCGGGTCAAAACCGAGCATAAAAAGAATTTGATCCGGGATGACGGTAAGGGCATTTTCCAGGTTGACCCTGAGCTGGTCTTTTTTCTCGCGCAAATCAATTGCGGCCTGCAGGGAAGGCTGCTCACCGCGCAGGTATAAAACAATGTCATCGGTTAAGACCAGGATCTGTTTACCCACCCATTCTTCGTTAAAGACAGCAGATAAAACCATGGTCACTACGTAAGCCAGGTTGTCGGGCATTTCAGCCGAAATACCTTCTTGCAAACGATCCTGCATCACCCCGTAAATGTGGGAATCCAAACCGGTTTCATCCAGGATGCCGCGATAGTAATCGTTGTCGAAGACGGTTTGTTCGGCGCTTAACCCAACCTGGCAAGCCCAGCCGACAGCTACGAGCAGAAGGAAAATTATTACCATCAAAAGAGTTTTTGAACCTTTCATGCGATCACCTTTATGTTAGTTTTTAATATGCGAAGTAAATGGTAAAGGGCAATCCCGAGATAAGAAAGCACAGCGGGATAGAAAACTAAAAGGGCTGAATATCCTTTCAGCGCCAGTTCCGTTACAATGATAGCAGCAACTGCTGCCTGGGTCAGGGCAATACGCCTGTTTTCCAGCGGCCGCCCGCTGCTGTCGCCTGCCACTCTGTCCTGACCGGTTACGGCAATAACAAACCCGGCTGCAGCGATCAGAAGCAGGGCAAAAATACCTGTTGAGGTCACGAAACCCCCACTGCCCGGCTGCCCGCTATTTAACAAGGGGAAGCTTAAGCCAAGTGCAGCAGCGGCAAGCAGGGCGAAATAGAGCTGTTTGCGGTTAACTGGTACCAGTACTGCGTCAAGAAGAAATACAGCGGCCAGGAAGACCGGGGCGCTGACCACCCCGTTGAAAAAGAGCAGCATGCCAAAGACAACCAGCATGATTGAATCTAAGATAGTAAGCTGTTCACCCGCCGAACGGCTTAACCCCCTGCCGATAAAAATCAGGAAAAGCAGCGGCAATAAAGCGGGGGCGCCATAGGCCGGGGCGGCGGCAAATATAAACGGCAGGGCGGCAAAAGCAGACCAATCGTTGGCAGGATCAATTTCCCTGCCGAGCGCCCAGCTTAAAAACAACGCAAATCCCGTCCCTGCGCCGGCTACCAGGGCAGAAAAAAAAGGGGTGCCGCTGGTTAGCTGGTATATTACCATCGCTGCGAAAGCAGCCAGGGACACAAAAACAATAATCCGGTTTGTCAGGCAGCTGAAAACAATTGGCCGGGCCAGCGCGGAGATCCTTTTAATTGCAGTCAATCCTTTCTGTTCCGGGCTACCGAGTAAGCGGCCAGGGCAATTGAAGCCATTTTGCCCATGGGGGGTTCATTGCGTGAAGTCAGGATAACGGGGCTGCCGGCCCCGAGAACAAGCCCGCCCATTCTGCCCCCTGCAAAATAGATAATTGCTTTACCCAGGATGTTGCCGGCTTCGATATTCGGAACCATCAGCAGATCGGCTTTGCCAGCAATGGGACTCTCAATGCCCTTATGCAGGGCCGACTCGTAGCTGACCGCGATATCAAGCGGGGTCGGGCCGTCAACAATCGCTCCGGGGAATGCTTCCCCGGCCATATCTTTTAATGCCTGCGCATCTACAGTAGCAGGGATTTTCGGATCAACCTTTTCGTTGGCTGATAAAACGGCAACCTTGGGCTGCTCTATGCCGATTGACTGCAGGAACTCGACAGCATTCTGCAGGATCACTTTTTTCTGCTCCAATTTGGGACTCACGTTGAGGCCGCCGTCAGTCATGTAAATCAGGCGGTAGTAGCCGGGCACCTCGTAAATCGCAAAATGGCTCAGAATCCTGTCCCTGCGCATACCCCCTTCAGGTTTGAGCACGGCCCTTAAAAAATCGGAACTGTTGACCATCCCCTTCATCAGTATATCTGACCGCCCAGCCGCCACTTCCTGGACAGCCTGCCGGGTTGCTTCCAGGGGATCGGCAATATCTATAATCTCGATGCCCTGCAAATTAAGGCTTACAGTCATTGCCTGGCGCCAGATTTGCTCTTCGTGCCCGATCAGCACAAAATCAACAAGGCCTTCCTTGCGGCTGTCTCTAACTGCTTCCAGGACCGACTCTTCAGCTGCTGCAGCTACGCAAAGCTTGCAGGGGGGCATTTCTTTCACTGCCGATATGACCTGGTAAAAATTTTCAAATGCCACTGCAGATCACCCTCCATCTATAGTTAATTATAACACTCTTTTCATGTTGCGCAGGGACCCGGCAGGATACAGGCTAAAGATAAGAAAGGGCCTCGGTCTCACCGCTCAGGACCCGGAGGGCCCCTGCAGCAAGCGCTTCCAGCTCTTCTTCGCCGGGCAGGACGGTAAGAGATGCAATAAAACCGACCTTCTCTTTAATCATCTCAACAAAATTTTCAGCGTGAGCCATGCCTCCCGTAATCACAATCCGGTCAACTGATCCATCCAAAACCGCCGCCATGGCGCCGATTTCCTTGGCTACCTGGTAAGCCATCGCTTTTACAACAGCCGTCACTTCGCTGTCCCCACTGATTACCCGGCTTTCAACCTCCGAAAAGTCTTTTGTGCCGAGGTAGGAATATATTCCACCCCGCGAGGTAATCAGCTTTACCGCCTCCTCCCTGCTGTGGTTGCCGCTGTAGCAAAGCCGCACAAGGGCCAGGGCCGGCAGGGTGCCGCAGCGTTCCAGGGAAAAGGGGCCTTCTTCATTGGCATTGTTAACATCAACCATTTTCCCCAGGCGGTGAGCCGAAACAGAGATGCCGCTGCCTAGGTGAACGACAACCAGGTTGAGCTCTTCGTATTGCTTCCCCGCCATGGCAGCAGCCCGCCGGGCCATCGCTTTCATGTTCAGGGCATGCGACATGCTGAGGCGGGGCACACCTTCCAGCCCGGAATAACGGGCGGGGGGATCAAATTCATCTACAGTGACCGGATCAACCGTATAAACAGGTATTCCGTATTCGCCGGCCAGGGGCAGGGCAATGATCGCCCCCAGGTTTGAAGCATGCCAACCGTATTTCGCCCTGATCAGGTCATTATAGATGTGATCATCGACCAGGTAGGTTCCTGAAGAAAGAGGCTTGAGCAGCCCTCCGCGGACTACCAGGGCGGAGAGAGTTCCAAGGTCAACATTTTTTTTTCTGAGCAGCCCGATCAGGCTTTCGCGGCGATAACGGGCCTGTTCCTCCCGGCCCAGATCAGGCGGAATATCTTCTGCCGGGTGGCGCATGACCTCTTTAAACAGGCACCTGTCATCTTCAAAGAGGCCGATTTTTGTTGACGTAGAACCGGGGTTTAGAGCTAAAATAGTATGCATCGACACTAATCTCCCCTTATATTGCAAGTTCAGCCCGGGCTGCCGCTAAATTCAGGGCGGCATCTGCAACCCGGCCAGTTACATCAATAGTACAGCCATAGAAACGGCAGCATAGAGGCTGCCGGAGCCTATCTTTGAAAAGCGATCCTGCCGCCGACAATTGTCATATCAACGCGCACGTCTTTGAGCCGGGAGGGGTCGGCAGCAGTAATATCTTCAGAGAGCACGACCAG
>SKOR01000096.1 GCA_007119965.1 Syntrophomonadaceae bacterium | reverse complement strand
TGATCATTGCTGACACCGGTTCAGCCGGCAGTTTACTGTTGGCGCTAAAAAGCAATGCCCTGGCGGTGGTAACTTTACCCCTTATCTTATATAGTGCCCTGACCACTTCCCGGCTGGCGTTTGATCAGCGCTTTACCCCTGCTGATATCCGAATTGCCCCCGCCTTGATCTGGTCTTACTTTGCGATCGTAATTCTTTTCTGGGTGATCAGGAATATTCCCTGCTTTGTTTTTCTCAGGCCCCAGTAATAAACCGTAATGCTTATAAGGGCCCTCTTGTGATTAGATAGACATAAAACCGGGCCGGTTTATTCACAGGCCTGTTCTCAGGCAAACACTCTTTCCCGCCGGTCCTGCCCATTGAGCCCGGGGTTAAAGAACGGCTGCGTCTAATCGTCCTGGAAGCATAATCTACAGCAGCTGAAAAGTCAATATAACGAATGGAGTGGTAACAGGATGGCGGATAAAAACAGCAACTACGAGAGCCTGCTTCAAAATGTAAAATCCCTGGAAGCGGAAATGTTTCACTATAGCCGTTGGCTTTACGAGAACCCGGAGCTGCCCAGGCAGGAATATATTGCTGCGGAGAAGCTCTGTTCCTGGCTGAAAGGGCATGGGTTTTCCGTACAGGGCAGCCTGGGCGGCCTGCCAACTGCTTTCGTGGCTGCATACCAGTTCGGCTCCGGAGGTCCGGAAGTTGGTTTTCTGGCGGAATATGACGCCCTTCCTGCTGTTGGCCATGGCTGCGGTCACAATATTATCGCCTCTTCAGCTGCAGGCGCAGGCATCGCCCTGGCCCGCTGGCTGGAGCGCACCAAAACCCCGGGCAGGGTAATCGTTTACGGCTGCCCCGATGAAGAGTATGACGGCGGCAAGGTGCCAATGGTTGAAGGAGGGTTGTTTCCCGAAACCCTTAACGCTGTTCTTCATATTCATCCGGGGCATATTAACAGCCTGTGGGGCTGGACACCGGCCGCCACATCGATGTTGATGAAGTTTTACGGCAAGTCGGCCCACACGGCATCTGAACCCGAAGAAGGCATTAATGCCCTGCATGCGCTCCTGGTTGCTTTTCGCGCCCTCGATGCGCTGCGGCATCATGTCAGGGATGGAACCAGGATGCCCGCGACAATCACGGACGGCGGTGGCGCTCCCAATGCCGTACCTTCTTATGCCGAAGCGCGTATCCACCTTACAGCTTCTGAAAGAGATTACCTGGTCAGCCTGATTGAAAAGGTGAAAAACTGTGGCAGGGGAGGGGCCCTGGCTACCGGAGCTGAAGTAAAGTTCTGGGAAGGGCCCGTTTACGATCACCTTATCCTCAATGAAGCGATCGGTGAGAGGATGGGACAGCACTTTACAGGAATCGGTTTAGATCTGAAAAACAATAAAACTGCAATCGGTTCTACCGATGTCGGCAATGTCAGTGTGGCAGCGCCCACATGTGTCGGCACTATAGCGATTGCCGGCCCGGAGACAAAAATGCACAGTAAAGAATTTGCCCTGGCTACCGTTTCCCCGCATGGTGAAAAAGCTCTCAGGGATGCTGCGGCTATTATGGCTTTAACAGCCCTGGATGTAATATCTGATCAGGCCCTGCGCGACCGGGTCAACAGGGAACACCTGGCAGCCCGGCAGTGATCCGGCCGCATGGCGCGCTGTTTATGTCGATATTTTTCGGTTAACCTGTGTCAGGGTTTACCCTTAAGACGTCGGGGCGGCATCCGCGGGCACCGTAGATGGGGATTAGCTCGTCTACAAAGCCGAATATAAAACCGGATAGCTGCCCTCAGGGGTTAGTGTAAACTGCAGCTTAGAGGTTCCCTGCAGCAGTTACCCGATTATAGTAACAATAATGCTTCGCTTTTTCCGCGGCCCGTCAAATTCGCAGAAAAATATATTCTGCCATGCTGAAAGGCCGATTAGAGCCCCGATAACCGGGATGCTCTCTGATGGGCCGACCAGGCCCGCTTTCAGGTGGGCATCACCATTTCCGTCCAGGCGGTCGTGTTCCCACACTCCGCGCGGGATATGCTTTGCCAGTAACGAGATGACATCGTTTTGGACGCTGTCGTCCCACCCTTCCTGGATCATGATTGCTGCCGTGGCCCCCAGGGCATAAACGTTAACTATACCGTGCCCGACTCCGCTGTTTCTGACTACCTTTCTAACATCGTCGGTAATGTCATACAGCGCTTCACGGTCGGAAGTACTGATTGTAAGCTCTACCTGTTTAGTGTCCATTTGAACCACCTTAAGAGCAATAACCAGGGTTCATTTATTTACCCTGACGGCCTTGTGCCGGACTTTAATGCGTTACTCCGACTGACGTCATGTAGATGGAGAATTCTCTCTCCCCGTCTGCCCCGATGATTTTATCTACTTCATCATCGAAAAATGCTCCCACCTGGCATGAACCGAGCCCGCAGGCAACGGCGGCCAGGGCCGCGTTCTGGGCAATGTGCCCGGCATCCAGGTAAATATAACGGTATGCCCTCTGCTCATACTTCCATTTGGAGCGTTCAATCACGGCGCTCCAGACCAGGTTAAAAGAGGCATCGCGGAGCATTTTCTGGCCGAGCGCGGCCCTGGCCAGTTCCAACCCGAAGTTGCCCTCTTTAACAAGGACCAAAGCGTGAATAGGGACCTGGTAATGATAAACTCCCGGTTTGAAGCCTTCCACGTTATTAATAATGCAATATGTTTCGATAGGAAAAAGACCGCCCGCCGACGGCGCTGTTCGAAACTGGTGATGCTCTGTCCGCAGGGTAACCCCCTGGGCCGACCAGAGCACCTGGGAAAGCCCGGCAGCTGAAACTGCTGCCGTTTTGTAATTGCGTTCCGAGCGCCTGTGCTGAAGCAGTGAATAAAGCGGTCCGCCGCCGTTGCGATCGGGTTTCTCCAGCTCGAATCTTTCCAGCTCAGGCGGGTATGTTTTATACTGGCCGGGTTTAGCAGCCCAGTCGAGGGATCTCCCGCCGAGCTTATCACGGTTGTACCTGCTTAAACGCTGAAAATCGTCTCCGTAATTCATAGCTGCCCTCCTTAACCTGAGCATTCAACGCGGTTGCGTCCATTTTCTTTTGCACGATACAGGGCCCTGTCTGCTGCCCTGTAGGCCGTGTTAAAAGATTCAGCGCCGCTTTTACTGAGCGAAGTCACCCCAAAGCTGGCGGTTACCTGCAGGTCTTCCATTTCACCCATAAAGGTGCAGCCCTCGATGGCCCTGCGAATTTTTTCAGCTGCCCTGCATGCCCCGTCCAGTGGTGTCCCCGGCAGCAGTATGGCAAATTCTTCACCGCCAAAGCGGGCAGCCAGATCGGTTGACCTGAGATGCCCCCTGATGACACCGGCGATCCATTTCAGGACCACATCGCCGTTGGGGTGCCCGTAAAGATCATTTACCTTTTTAAAGTAATCGAGATCCATAAATATCAGGCATGATTCCTCACCTGTCCGCTTAATGCGGGCTATCTCCATTTCCACAAATTCGATAAAACGCTTTTGGTTGTACAGGCCGGTAAGCATATCCGTCCTGACCATGTGCTGCAGCTGTGCATTCTTTTTTTCCAGTTCTTCTTTTTGCTTTTCTATTAGCTTGTTTTGCAGTATGGCAAGCATGTTGGTGCGCCAGGTGATCAGTGAAAGCCCGAAGCCGATAACCGTGACGCTGAACCCGTTTACCCTCATTGTTAGTAAAAGCTCACTGTCAGCCTGGGTCACCGGTAGAGCAAAGTAGTAAAGCAGGTATACAAGGCCGTATAAAGGAGCTGCATGCCCGGGGTGCATGATCACAACCAGGGCAACCGCGACACTGGTAATCAGGTAAGCGTTGATGCTTGCCACTACCATTTGATCGATAATACAAATTGCTGCTCCAAACAGAAGATAAACAATTGCCACTGCTATGGGAATTGCCCGGCCTGTGAGAGCCTGCCCAAGATTATTCTTGCGGATGGCAGAGGTTGCAAAGCCGGCCGCCAGGCTGACAAACAGGGCAATAGTGTGTGTAAAGATAATTGCTGTCCGCCACCGGTAATCGGTATCGACGGCGTTAAGCCCGTTGCCGGCCAGGTCAGCCCAAAAAATAATGATATGGGCAACATGGAGCAGCGCCGCTACATAAACTATTATATTAATCCGCTCTAAATTGATCCGGGTTGTTTCAGACTCAAAAGGCCTGTCCAGCAGCAGGGCGTCATTAAGTGTGGTTGCGAGTTTGTTGATTATCGTCATTTAAATTTTCCAGTCGCCTGATATATTTGTTGTAGCAGTATTTCAGTTATTCTTGATAGCCTGTAAAAAATCCTGCAATAAGCAGTTCTCCCGATCAAAGTAATCTTGTTTCGGCAGGTTTATTTGCCATTATGTTATAATTTAGATAATATGGCATAGGAGGATAGAATATTTCAGCTTTAAGCATACAGGGAGTTGAATCTATGGAAAACAGGTACGGCCTGGTTGAAAGCATGCAGTTAACAGTTTTAGTGGAAGATTACGCCGGTTATGATTCAAACCTGCTGGCGCAGCATGGTATCTCATTCCTGCTGGAGGCAAAATACGAAAAAGGCAAAAAAACTATTCTTTTCGATACGGGGCAATCAGCCCAACCTGTCCTGCACAACATGAAAATGCTCGGAAAAGATCCTGATCAAATCGATCTGGTTTTTCTGTCACACTGTCACAGTGATCATACGGGCGGCCTGGTCGGTATTCTCGGGGCAAGTTCCCGCAGCGGCATACCCGTCATTGGTCATCCTGCGATTTACCGTTCCAACTTTGGGATCAAGCCTGATTTTCAGTCATTCGGCATAGACCCTGCAAACAGTCCGGAAGCGGTTAAACAGGCAGGGGGTGAAATGGTTTTAACAGTCGATCCGTTGCCCCTGGCGCCGGGAATCCTGACTACGGGCGAATTGAAAGAAAGGGTCGGTTTCGAAAAAAGTCCGACTCTGACCATGCTGACCATTAAAGAAGGCAGGATGGTGCGTGACTCAATGGCCGATGATATTTCCCTCATATTTATCTTAAAACAGGGCCTGGTTATTGTGACCGGGTGTTCTCATGCCGGGGTAATCAGTATCATTGAAACAGCAATCCGGATGACCGGGATTAATCATGTTGCGGCTGTAATCGGCGGTTTTCACCTGATTGATGCTGATGAAGGCAGGATCAAGAAAACTGTTGAAGACCTGGCGGTTATGTCCCTGGATAAAATATATACGGGGCACTGCAGCGGTTTAAGGGCAGAAGCAAAATTGCTGGATCAGTTTGGCAGCCGGTTCAGGAAGCTGCGAACAGGTTTGACTATAACATTTTAAGAAAGAGGGGAGATAGACACTATGAAAATTAAAGAAATTTATGAATATGTCGTGGAAAGAGGTATTGAAAAAGACCCCCGCAGCCCGGAAGGGGTAAAGGAATCGTTGGAAAGGGTCAATAAAAAGTATGAAGAGCTCAAGGAAAAGGAAAAAAAAGAATTTGACATGGAGTCGCTGACTAATCCTTACAGCGATACGCGGATTCTTTGCGGGGATTCTGACACAGAAGTAAAGCGCATGATGGTCGGGGTCGATATCGAAGTTGGCGAGGTTATGCTTGCTGACCGCCTCGGTGAAAAGGGCCGCCCGATCGATTTAATAATGACCCATCACCCCGAAGGAAAAGCATTGGCTAAACTGCATGATGTTATGCACCTGCAGGAAGATATCATGGCCCGTTACGGGATTCCAATCAATATTGCCGAATCACTGATGGCTTCGCGGATTAGTGAGGTTAAGCGCGGCCTGATGCCGGTCAACCATAACAGGGCTATTGATGCGTCGAAGCTGCTGGATATTGCCATGCTCAGCGCGCATACCGTGGCCGATAACCAGGTAAACGCTTTCCTGCAGGATCTGTTCGACAAGGAAGAGCCGAGGACCCTGGGAGATATCCTTGAGCTGCTGAAAGATATACCCGAGTACGCCGAAGCAGTCAGACACAGCGCCGGGCCCGATATCGTGCTGGGCAGCAGGGAGCGCCGGGCAGGAAAGGTCCTGGTCGATATGACCGGAGGAACCAGCGGTTCGGAGAAAGCCTATGAAAAAATGGCCCAGGCCGGCATCGGCACAATCGTTGGGATGCACATGAGTGACAAACACCGTAAACAGGCTGAAAAGAGCCACATAAATGTTGTCATCGCCGGCCATATTGCCAGTGATTCCGTCGGCATGAACCTGCTGCTGGATGGTATTGAAAACCAGGGCGTCGAAATTATCCCCTGTTCAGGCATCATTAGAAACAAACGCAGTTAAATAGTCAAACGGACCCTGGCATCAAGGGCCATTACCCCCCTGCCGTCGGGGAAAACCCGCACTGGGTTTATATCGAGTTCCTTGATGCCGGGGAAGTCTGCCAGGAGGTGCGATGTCCGCACCACCAAATCGACAAATGCATCCCTGTCACCCCTGGCTTCCCCGCGGGTTCCTTCAAGTATCGACGAAGCCTTTAGCTGTTTTAACCTCTCATCTACTCTTTCCGCCCGCGCAGGGCAGATTAGACTGGCCACATCCTTTAATATTTCAATATAAATACCGCCCATTCCGAAGGTGACTACCGGGCCGAAAGCAGGATCCCGGCTTCCGCCTACAAACATATCGTAACCATCGGAAGCCATTTTCTGGATTCTTACGCCGCAGAAAAGGGCATCGCTTTTATATTCAAGCAGGTTCCGGCGAATGGCAGCAAACCCTTCCCTGACCTGCTCTTCATTTTGAAGAGCCAGCAGAACTCCTCCCGCATCCGATTTGTGCAGGGCGTCGGGTGAAATAACTTTCATCACTACCGGAAAGCCGAGTTCCCGGGCCCGGGCAGCGGCTTCATCTTCTGATGCGGCGGTTCGCGACGGCGCTGTCTCTATGCCGTAGGCATTAAGCAGCTCAAGGGCTTCTTCCCCATAGTCGCCCTGCCTGCCCTGCATCCAGCGCCTGGCGGAGGGACCGTCAATGTCGGGCAGGGGGGCGATTGCTTTCTGCTGCTGAATAAGATTTCTTTTTTCGTGATACTGCATCTGAAAAGCCAGGGCGGTAACCATTTCTTCGGGGCTGTTAAAAATGGGAAACTCAACGTACCGTTTGGTCTGCTGAATCATGCGGGTCGGCCCGAAGAGGCAGACACCCAGCGGTTTCCCTGCTGAGAGGATAGAACCCCAGGCTTCTTTTGAAAGGTCAGTCAGGAACATTTTTTGAAAAATGTTTTCACCCTGCGGCATTTGCGGCCGCTGGCTGATATAGATCGATCCGTCGACCTGGTCTGAATGCATCACCGAGTAGAGGACGTGGGCGGTAAGCTTCGGGTCGTAAATATCGCCCATGTCGAGAGGGTTCGAAAAGTTGATCACGCCTGCGTTACTGAACTGCTTCAGGCTGTCGTAGAATTCCTGGCCCATGTCTGCGAATTTGAAACCGGCTTTCTCACAGAGGTCGGCCCCCTGGACGGCAAAACCTCCTGCAGGGCTCATAACCATAATCCGCCGCCCTTTCATCGGCGGCAGTTGGAAAGCCTTGGCCACTTCGATAAAATCGAGGAAGTTGTCTATGCGGATAACTCCGGCCTCCTCAAAGGCTGAATTAATGATATCTTCGTCGCTGCTTAAAGCAGCAGTGTGGCTCATTGCCGCTTTTTTCCCGGCGCTCGTTGTATTAGCTTTATAAACAACAATCGGCTTATCTATCTTCTTTGCCGTTTCGATAAACTTTCGGCCGCGGTCAATGCTTTCCAGGTAGAGGCAGATTATTTTAGTCTGCGGATCAGTGCCGTAGTATTCTAAAAAATCAACTTCATCCAGGTCCAGCTTGTTTCCGATGCTGGCAAACTTGGCCAGGCCAATCTTTTCATCAAACAGGTAGTTGAGCATGGTCAGGGCTACCCCGCCGCTCTGGGAAATAATCGACATTTCTCCCTTCGGGGCTTTATGCAGGGCTACAAAGGGAAGGCAGAGCCCGTTATCGGTATTGGCCACGGTTACGCTGTTCGGGCCGACGAAACGGATGCCGTATTTCCCGGCGATAGCCTGGAGCTGGCTGGCTAGCTTTTGTCCTTCTTCACTGTATTCGGAGAACCCCCCCGAAGGAATGGCCATCCGCCTGACCCCAAACTTGCCACAGCGTTCCATCATCTGCGGGATTATCTGGGCCGGAATCATGCAGTATGCCAGGTCGGGTATTTCAGGCAGATCTTCGATGTTTTTGTACATCCTGATCCCATCCACATGGGCATCGTCGCTTCTTTCATTCACTCCGAAGATCCTGCCCCGGTAACCCCAGCGCAGCAAATTTTCCAGGGTCAGCCTGGGTATATTGGTTGGTTTTGACGATAGGCCGATAATGACAATTGATTCGGGGTAAAATAGTTTTTGCATGGGAGCCTCCTCTGTTAACGCGCTTTAAAAGTATATTTGCCTGCCAGGCTAACCTGCCGGAAGATCCGGATCCCCTTAAGAACCCGGGCAGGTACAACTTTTTAAAAGACACCTGTAATTTTACCACAAAAAGCGGGCAGCGAAACAGGATTATGTTTAACCTCCCCGGGTCGCCGTGACTCTAACAAAATCCGGGCCGGAATGTTATAATCAAAACTGGATCGAATAGAAGACAGTATAACTTTAGCGGGGGGAAATTAGCTATGGGTGAAAACAAAACGGCTGCCGTGCTTTTTTCATGGCTCAAACAGATTATCCTGATTATCCTGGTGACCATGTTTGTCAGTATCATGATCATCCAGACTTACGATATAAATGATGTTTCCATGCAGCCGACTTTTGACCCTCAGGGTAACCGGGTCCTGGTCTACCTGACTCCCCATGTTTTCGGGGCAGTGCCGGACCACGGGGATATAGTGATTATTGACAGCAGGATCGGCCGGGAAAGGACTTTCCTGGATCGCTTCAGGGAAAGCCCGGTCGTATCGATGGCCCTGCGGGATGTAAACGAGCATCTCTGGGTTAAACGGGTAATCGGCCGGCCGGGTGACAGGCTGGAATTAAAGGACGGGGCTGTCAATCGCAACGGCGAAAAGCTTTTTGAAGAATATATCATGGAGCCTATGGATGACAGAGGTTTTGAGTCAGTGGTTGTCCCTGATGGGCATGTTTACGTTATGGGAGACAACCGCAACAGGAGCAGTGACAGCAGACAGATCGGTCCCGTACCGGTCAGCAATATCCAGGGCCGGGTCATCCTGCGCTTCTTCCCCCTCGATAAAATCACCACTTATTAATTCCGGTTGCGGGGTGACGGCCTGTAGCGGCATGTTTTGAGTACGGTTAATAGGGCGATATATTTTCACTCTCTAACCGGTATGGTAAAATGTCGAACCTGCTTAATCGGTGTGAACTTAAGGCGCTTTGATTTAAAGGCATCCTTTCAGGATGCCTGCAGAAGCATTGCGATTAAGCTGAAAGGGGCAAATTGACTTGATCGATCAACCCGATGCAGTCAGGCAGGATTTGTATGGCTATGCTGATGCTGAAAAAGCTGCTTTTCTGCCGAAGTTTTTCCAGGCCTTTCCCGGCGGCTACGGGGAGGGTGATCAATTTATCGGGGTTACAGTTCCCCACCAGAGAAAGACAGCCCGCAAGCACTTCAGGGAGCTTTCTTTGAAAGGCCTCGAAGGGCTGATTCGCGACCGGGTGCATGAATGCCGTCTCACAGCGGTTTTCATCCTGGTCCTTAAGTATGAAAAAGCAAAAAGGGAAGACGAGCGGGAAGAACTGCTGAAATTTTATCTGAACAACCTTTCCTCAATCAACAACTGGGATCTTGTTGATTCATCAGCATATAAAATCCTGGGGCCAGGCCTTTACGAAAAAGACAGAAGCCTGCTCTACCGTCTGGCCGGTTCAGGCAACCTTTGGCGGGAACGGATTGCGGTAATAAGCACACTGTATTTTATCCGCAACAAGGATTACGAAGATACCTTAAAACTTGCCGTTATGCTGCTTAACCACGAACATGATCTGATCCATAAAGCAGTCGGTTGGATGTTGAGGGAAGTAGGTAACCGCGATTTTGATGTCGAATATGAGTTTTTAAAGGAAAACTACCAAAAGATGCCGCGCACTATGCTGCGTTACGCCATTGAAAAGTTTAGCCCCGAATTGAGGAAAAAGTTCCTGGCGGGACAGGTTTAAAGGCGGCGTTTTTGCAGCAATGGCCATGTTTTCCGGCAGATTGCAGTAATGAAAATTAAAAGCAGGGCTGTTATCGGACCTGATGCCATAAAAAACGGATAGAAAATATTAACTGTTAAACCATTACTCAGGATACTAAAAGGCGGGAATGAAAATGAGCAGGGTGAAAAAAAATCGCAGCTATACGACCCTTAAGATGTTTGCTGTTATCCTGGCCATGCTGTCATTAGCAGGCCTGATTTTAGTTTATTACCCGGCGGTTTTGTTTGCCACCACCAGCGGGGTTACCGCTTCGGTTTCGAAAGCGGAAGATGGCCTGGCTACGGGCGGGGAGGCCGTCAATGTAGTTCTGCTTGGTTTTGATCGGCCTGCGTCCAGCGCAGGGCAGGACGGTATTTACCGGCCTGATACGATTATGATTGCATCAATCAACCTGCGTGAAGCCGAAGTTAAGCTGGTTAATATTCCCCGTGACAGCTACGTGCAGATACACGGTACAGATATTCAGGACAAAATTAATCATGCGTACATGTACGGGTATTACCGCGCGGCTGAAGGGGAAGATCCTCACGAAAGCGGCCTGAAGACCACCTTGCTGACCATCCGGGAGTTTTTAGGCGGCGTGCCCCTGCACGGCTTTATCAGTGTAGATATGGGCGGGGCAGCTGATATCATCGACAGCATCGGAGGGGTCTATTACGATGTCGAATTTGATGTGCGTTCTGACTTTGGTCATGGGACCCTGAGAGTTGAAGAAGGCTATCAGCTTTTAGATGGAAATAAATTTATGCACTATGTCCGCAACCGGGCCGGCCATCAGGGCGGTGAAAGAGGCAGGACCATGCGGCAACAGCAGGCCATGATTGCCCTCTTTGATCAATTGAGAAGCCCCCGGGGCATGATCAGGATTCCCCGCCTGTACAGCGCTGTTATGAGCAATTTAGAAACCGAATTAACCCTGTCCCAAATGAGTGCCCTGGGAATAATGGGCCTGCGCGTTAAACCATCAGATATTGAAACCTTTGTCTTCAGCGGGCAGGGCCAGCTTTCTGATCGGGATGGCCGGAATATCTGGTACCTGGTGATCGATGAAGAGGAGCGGGTAGAGATAATTGAGGCTGTATTCGGGGTGGCTGTTGAAAAAAGACCCCGGGTAACCCTTCCGGGCCCGGTAGCTCCCGAACCGGAAACGCCCGAGCCTGATCCGGAACCGGAAGCATTCCCGGAACCGGCCCCTGAGCCTGAACCGGAACCCGGGGACGAACCTGACCCGGAACCTGACCCTGGCGAGGATCCGGGTCCAGGCCCCGGTTCAGGCCCGGAACCCGAACCTGAACCTGAACCCGACCCGCCTGGTGAAAATGATCAGGACGGAGAGCCGGCTGAAGAACCCTCCGAAGCAGAACAGGAGGGAGACGAAGAATATTAAGGACAGCCGGCAGGCTTAAAATGGCTACCCGCTAAACTGAAGTCATTGGCGATGCCTGTACATGCCGAAGCCTGTAACCTGTTTGTTTCTAGGGGCAGCATCCTTTATGCGCCGGGCATTTGTGTGCTTATAAAAGCCGCCTGAATAGATCCGATCCATGCCTGCAGGTTTACGCACCTGAGAGCAGCCTGACTATTGAGAGTTCTGAATAATATGATATAATGCCTATGTGAATAGTTTTAAAAAAGAAAATTGCACTGTAAACGCTTAACGGAGGAGCTGATTAAGATGCCGGGAAGCAGGTATCTTTTATTAATCGCCGCATTAATTGTTCTGGCCGCATTTTCCGGTGGATGTACTGAGTGGCAGGTTGTTGAACCTGAAGTTTCGGAACCAGACAGCCCTGAACCGGGGGCAGATTTAACCGATCAAGAAAACCGGGTCTTCGGGGAGGTTAGCGAGACGGCCGCCGAACTGACCGGAGAGATTGAAATCGAGGGACTGGGTAATTATTCCTTTGACCCGCAGGAAGTGCAAACAGTGCGCGATGACCTGTTCAGGGATAATTATTTTTCCATTTTCGATGTCCTGGTTTACCTGAAGCAGAGCGGGCAGGTTGATATCGAATATGATTTCAATGAAGAGATGAACACTTATGTAATCTCCAGCCTCAACGGTTACGATGACTGGTGGTATGACGCCTACTACGATGGAGGGTGGCGGGAAAGATCTGTGTTTCGCATGGATCATTATCCTTACAAAGATAAAATGTCGCTGAAAATAATTCGGGTATCAGAAGAATATCTTGATTCCGTATATGCTGTTTACCGCGATGAGGTTAACCGCTTGGATGAAAATAATAACCGGGTAGTTGTCCCGGAAGTGATTATCGAAGGTAAAAATGAAACCCTGACATTTAAAGATGTAGAAGTTAAGGCCCATAACTTGAGAGACGATATGTTGCAGCCAGGGGTGGTAACGGCTATTGATACCATCCTAAGCCTGGCTGAAGAAGGGAAAATCAGCTATGATCTGCAGTGGTATGAATCAATTGGCACTGCCGGTATCGTTAAAAGTTATTGGGTTGATCGGATCAACGAAGACGTAAGTGAGGGGCGGTGCGGTTTTGTTTACGAAGCGGGAGATGAGGAATTCTTTTTCTTCCGCGGTAATCACAACCATATTCCATCCGACATCAGAATAATAAATTCGCCGCAATATGTAAAGTATTTTTGGATCTGCATCTAATTAACCCCGGGTAAGTTTTCCGAAATTGATTAACCCTGCCGCTTTGCTGTTCTGCGGTTGGCCCAGGCCGGCAGGTCTGCAGGGCAATCAACATCAGCGAGCTTTTCGAGGTGGGAAGTTTTTAAATCCAATCTATCAGCGGCCTCAGTGGTTTGGAGATAAACATTTTCACTTCCCCAGGATATTCCCCGGAAGAGTTTTTGATTAGCATTTCTCAGCCCGATTAGATAATAGCCGCCATCATAGGCCGGCCCTAAAACCAGGTCTGAGCTGTCAAGCAGCTGAAATGCCCTGTTAATATGAGCTGTTGTCAGGGCCGGGCAGTCGGTTCCTATAACGGCAACTTTTTTATTATCTCCAGAAAAGGCTTTTGTAATTGCGGTACTTAACCTTTCTCCCAGGGAAGATCCTTTTTGTTCCCGGTAAAGCAGGTCTTTCCCCAGCCATTGCTTCATCAACCGGCGGGTGCCGCCGGTAAAACAGATCTCAACTTCACCCCTAAAATGCCGGGCTTGTGCAATAGTATGCTCTGCCATGTCGCGGTGAAGCAGCTCGGCCCCTTTTTCACCCAGGGCAGGAATAAGGCGGGTTTTTACCAGCCCTGCTTCAGGGTAACGGGTAAAAATAATCAGGCGCATATTTTATCCACTCACTTCCAGTGCTCCGCTGCATGAAGAACCTGCACCTGCAGTGCAGCCAAAGCAGTGGTTTCCGGTTGCGATCATCCTGCTGTCAAAGCTGCTGCGATCAAAGGAGGAAATATGCGTTTTTTCCATTTTTGACGGCAAGCCTAAAGCCAGGTTAAAATCACAGTCGTAAATTGTTCCTTCCCAGTCAACTGAGATTTGGCTCCGGCACATCAGGCTGGAAAGGTTCTCCTCGTTATATGCAGATTGCAGGATGTTAAAGTATTCATTTAAGCGGCCGCCCCTGGAAAGCGTACTTCTGAAGCGGCCGATAGGCATGTTGGTTATTACAAGCAGCCGGGAAAAAGATATTCCGTAACGCTGCTGCAACTCCCGCCTGTATATAGTTTCCAGTTCATCCTGCCGGGCCGGCAGAAAAGGGCCGCCGGGATTATAGACCAGGTCCAGTGCAGGGCCATTTTTCTTTCCGTAGCCCAGGCTGTTAAGCAGCGCCAGGGCGGCAATAGAGCTGTTGAAAACTTTATCCCCCCGTTGATTGGAAACGTTTGCTTCCTGGTAACAGGGGAGTGACCCTGCAAGCTTTACCTGCTTATCATTTAAATATTCTGCCAGCCCTCTCTGTTCGGGTTCCATTATGGCAGCGAGGTTTGTTCGCAGCTGTATCTCGGGCCCGGACCCTGAGAGCATCTCAATAAAACCCTTTAAATTGGGATTCAACTCAGGCGCCCCGCCTGTAATATCTATCCTGGTTATTTCTTCCTCGGCAACAACGCGGACTATTTCTTCCATCACTTCCCGGGGCATGACCTCTGTTGAATGCGGTGAGGCAGCAAGATGGCAGTGGTTACAGCTGAGGTTGCAAAGCCGCCCAAGATTTGCCTGGAGGCTGGTGACCGTGTAACTCCGCAGTGGACCGGACCGGGCTATAAAGCTGTTTTTAGGATTCTCAGGCAATTATAGGTGCCTCCCTTGCAAGAGGTATTGTTTTGATAATTACATCTTTTCATTATATAATAACATAACGTCACAGGGAAGGAAGCGCGAAATGAGCTATTCAAAATATGATCTTGCAGTTGTCGGCGGCGGTGCCGCCGGGCTGGTTGCCAGTGTAGCGGCAGGTGCAGTGGGAGCAAAAGTAGCACTGGTGGAAAAAGAGGATCGTTTGGGCGGAGAATGCTCATGGACAGGCTGTGTCCCCTCCAAGGCTCTCATTCACCGGGGTTTGCTTAACTACAGCTGCGGCCTCAGTCCGGATGAAAACGTAATGGACAAAGTGCGTGAAACTACCCTGGAAGCCGGCAGGGCTTCCAAAACTAAAAGCTTACTGGACAGCTATGGTGTTGATATATACCATGGCGGATCAAGCTTTAAAAATAACCGTACCCTGGGATTAGATGACGGACCGGTGATCGAAGCAAATAAGTTTATCCTCTGTACCGGCTCTTCTGCCCGCATTCCGAAAATCGAGGGGTTGACTGAGGGGTACCTGACTAATCGCGAAATTTGGGATCTGCCCGGCATTCCTGAGTCACTCATAATTATCGGAGGCGGACCGATCGGCACGGAACTGGCCCAGGCCTTTCACCGCCTGGGAACCAGGGTGACTATTTTTCAGTCGCGGGACAGGCTTCTTCCCCGTGATGATCAGGAGTTGGCCCGTGAGTTAACTGAAATGCTGATTAGTGATGGCATTGATATAAGGCTTAATGCCCGTATTGGGAAAGTTGAAAAGCTTGAGCGGGGTTGGAAGGTGGAGAGCGGCAAGGATAAGTTGTACGGCCGCCATATCCTGATTGCCCTGGGCCGCCGGGCAAATACGGATTATTTGAACCTGGAAGCAGCCGGGGTTGAATATAGCAGGGATAGAATTGCAGTGAACAGGCATTTGCGCACCACAGCTGCAAACATCTGGGCGGCTGGAGACTGCACAGGAGGCCTGATGTTTTCGCATATCTCAGAAATAGAAGCGAAAACAGCTGTCCGTAATGCTCTGTTTCCCTTTAACAGCAGAGTTGATTACCAGGGCGGTCCCTGGGCCACATTTACCGATCCTGAACTGGCCCACCTCGGCCTGACTGAGGAAGAATGTAAGCACCGTAATATTCGCTACCGGGTTTACAGCCAGGCCTTCGCCGGAGATGACCGGGCCATAACAGATGGCGCGGCAAGAGGACGCGTTAAGATAATCGCTTCGCCCTACGGCAGGATGCTGGGCGTTCATATCCTGGGCCCGAGAGCAGGGGAACTGATCAATGAGTTTATTCTAGCCCGGCGTAAAGGTTTGCGTTTGCATGAAATCGGCTTAACCGTGCATGTTTATCCAAGCCTGGGCATGGCTGTTCAAAGGGCGACAGATGACTGGTTTGCAGAAATGGCCGAAAAACCGCTGCTAAAATTTTTGACAAGGTTAGCCAGAAGGTAGGCCGATGATTTCTATAATCGTACCCACTTATAATGAAGAAGAATTGCTGCCCGCCTGCCTGGAAAGCGTTATAAACGAGCAGGAAAGCCTGCAGTTGATAGTGG
>SKOR01000063.1 GCA_007119965.1 Syntrophomonadaceae bacterium | reverse complement strand
TTTTCCTCAAGGTAATCCATCGCGCCCTGCTCGGAATACCCGATCAGATCGGCTATTTCAAAAGGACCGCGGCCCTGGCTGACATAAATCACCACTTCATCGCCGCGGGATATGCGAAAAGACTCCCCTGGCACCTGTCGGTAGACCAGGCCTTCCTCTACATCTTCATTATAGTCCCTTTCCACACTGATAGACAGATCCATTTCACGCAGGATCACCCGCGCTTCCATTTCGGTCCTGCCGTACAGGTCGGGAGTGACGATGAACTCGGGCCCCCTGCTGATATAGAGGCTGATAACCCTGTCTTGACGAACGATCCTTCCTTCGGGCGGATCGGTCCTGACTACATTGCCAACCTGTATCTCATCGTCGTCGACATAGAAAACTTCGGAAGAGGGCTCCAACCCTGCATCCCTCAAGACCCCCGCCGCCTCACTCTGGCTTAAATCGCGGACTTCGGGCACGGCTACTTCGGGAACAATGATGTAGGTCTCCCAAACATATATTCCGCCGTAGACAGCTGCCGAAATGAAGGCGATCAACAGCACTGCAGCGATCAACGCCCGCCTGGCCCTGGGTGACATTTTCCTTCTTCTGTCTGCCGCAGCAGCAGAAGTAGGCCTTGAAATGATATCGTCTTCTTCATCATTGTTTTTATTTTTGAGCGCACCACGGTTCGGGATAATCCTGGGGACCCCTTTTTCCTCGGCATAAAAAAGATCTTCGAGGAGTTCATCAGCGCTGTTGTAGCGCTCGGCAGCGTCTTTCTGCACCGCTTTCAAGATGATCTGATCCAGCGATTCGGGCAGGTCAGGAACCAGGCGTTTGGGGGGGACAATCTGTTCCTGGATATGCTTCATCGCTACAGCGACAGGGCTTTCTCCCATAAAAGGCACCTTACCGGTTACCATTTCATAGAGGACTATGCCCAGCGAGTAGAGATCCGACTGTTTGCCGGCCAGTTCACCCCTGGCCTGTTCGGGCGCGATATACTGAACCGACCCGATAATCTCGTCGCCTACGGTTACTGTTACCCCGTCACCGGCTATGGCAATCCCAAAATCGGTTACTTTAACTTTTCCTTCGCGCGAAAAAAGGATGTTCTGCGGTTTTATGTCGCGGTGGACCACGCCGGCTTTATGAGCCTGCTCCAGTGCTTCGGCGATCTGGCGCGTGATTTGGACTGCTTCGTGAGCCGGCAGGCGCCCTTTGTCCCGGATATATTCTTTGAGGTTTTTCCCGTCGACGTACTCCATGACCATGTAGTAAGTGCCATCCTGTTCGCCGACATCGTGAATGTTGACAATGTGGGGATGCGAGAGGGCCGCGACAGATTGAGCCTCGCGCTCAAAGCGGCGGATAAAAGCTGCATCTCCCGTCATCTGGTCTTTGAGCACTTTTACAGCCACGGTTCGTTTGAGCAGAAGATCCCTGGCGCGATAAACCCGGGCCATTCCTCCTTCGGCGATTTTTTCAATTAGTTCATAGCGTTCTGCTAATATTTTACCCACCATCAGGATTCCTGACCCCCAATCCCTATTGCTACCACCACTGTTATGTTGTCAAAACCGCCCCTCGAATTGGCCAGTTCGATCAGCGCTTCGGCTAACAATTGCGGGTCGGACTGCTTCGATGCTGCTGCCAGTATTTCTTCATCACCGACCATGTTAGTCAGGCCATCGGTACAGAATAACAGCGCTGAGCCAGGCTCAATTTCCAGGTCCTCTATATCTACCTGCGGATCCGGGCCTATGCCCAGGGCCCGGGTGAGAATATGGCGTTGAGGATGGCTTTTTGCTTCTTCGGGCTTAACCTGCCCCGAATCGATCAGTTGTTCAACCAGGGAATGATCCCTGGTTAATAGTTTAATTTGGCCGTCATTAATCAGGTAGGCCCTGCTGTCGCCAATGTGGCCGATGGTCAGACGGTTCCCGCAGACCAGCCCGACGGTAAAGGTAGTACCCATCCCCCGCCGTTCACTGATATTGTCGGCTTCTGCCATGACCTGTTCATTGGCTTCGAGAACCAGGCTCCTGACCATACTGCGGGCCTTCTCTGCAGAAAGGGGAGAAGAACGATCAAAACCAGCCCAAAAGTGCTCAGCTATTGCTATGGCCAGATCACTGGCCACATTTCCGGCGCGGTGCCCGCCCATTCCATCGGCAACAGCCAGCAGGGCGTTATCAGAATCAGTTTTTACAAAACAGCTGTCTTCATTTCGAGGACGCTCCAAACCCTTATTTGTCAGGCCTGCTACATGCACAAGTAGTTAACCCCGCATTCTTTTTTTTGAATAATTTCCACGTTCAGTATAGCAAATAGATACTCTGTAGGCAACAATTAGCTGTTTTTCCGCCACAGGGCGATAAAGAAGCCGTCCAGGTTGTGGCGGTGAGGCCAGAGAGCAGCCGTCAGCCCCTTGTCCTGCCCGTTCTGCAGCCCTTCGGGCAATAGCGGCGGCACTTTTTCAGCGGTAAAGCCGGGATGCTCCCTGCCGAAGGCTTCGGCCACCTGATCGGTCTCTTCCGGTTCCGTGGTGCAGACGGAATAAAGCAGTTTGCCCCCGGTGGGCAGGATACGGGCGGCGGCCCTGAGCAGTTCAAGTTGGAGGGCCTGCATGGCCAGAAGATCTTTTTCACAGCGGCGCCACTTAATCTCAGGCAGGCGCCGGATCACCCCGAGGCCGGTGCAGGGGGCGTCGACCAGGATGCCTGAAGGGGTGGGCAGGTCTTCATTTCCGATAGCCCTGCCGTCGGCAAGCAACGGCTTTACAGCCTGCAGGCCCAGGCGGCGGGCTGCTTTTTCGACCAGCTGCAGGCGGTTTTGCTGCAGTTCAACTGCGTAAACCTTCCCCTCGTCTTCGATCAGTTCAGCCAGGTGGGTAGTTTTGCCGCCCGGCGCGCTGCAGAGATCAATTATGGTATCGCCCTTTTCAGGAGACAGCAGGGGGGCCACCAGGGCCGAACTTTCCCCCTGGATGGTGAAGAGGCCTTCCCGGAAAGCAACGGTAGCGGCCGGTGAAACGCCGGCCGGTCCCGTAAAGCTGAGCATCCCGGGCACGACAGGGGCAGGGGCCGTCTCCGCTCCCTCAGCCTTCAGGATTTCAACCAGTTCCCCGGGATTAACCCGCTGCAGGTTGGGACGGATTGTAGCAACCGGCTTTAGATTGCAGGCCAGGCACCACTGTTCCGCTTCCTCAAATCCAAAGCGTTGAACCATTCGTGAAACGAGCCACTGGGGCTGGCTGTGTTTAAGGGACAGGTATTTTAGAGGTTCGCTATTTTGATCAGGCCAGGGCAGTTCCCGGGTTTCACGTGCAAGCCGCCTCAACAAAGCATTGGTCAGGCCGCCAACCCCGCGGTGTCCAAAACGGCGGGCCAGGCGGACAGCCTGATCAACAACGGCGTAATCGGGTATGCGATCAAGGTAGAGAAACTGATAGGCGCTGAGGCGTAAAAGATTGCGCACCCAGGGGGTGAAGGTACCGACAGGGCGGCGGGAATAGAGATTGAGTGACCAGTCGATAGTGTTTAAGCGCTGGATTGTTCCCGCAGCCAGCTGCACAGCGAGAGCCCTCTCATCGGGGGCAAGCCCGCTTAAGTAAGCCGGCAGGGCCAGGTTCAGATAGGCCCCGTCCTGCTCAACCCTGACCAGGGCGCGCAGGGCTGCTTCACGGGCGCTTTTCGGTTTTGTATTCTTCCCGCTCAAGAGCGAACCTCTTCACCAAAAAAGCAGCCCGGTTCGATACGGTAACCGCAGCAAAACGAGCCGGCATCCATCATTTTCCTGCCTGCGGGCTGAAGTTCGAGCAGGGCCAGGGGGAGATCAGCAGTAGCAACGATTAGGGAATCTTCGCCGACGGAAAGAATAGTTCCGGGGGCTGCCCGGCTGGAGCTTGCTCCTCCCGGGACAGGCCTGGCTGCCCGCCACACTTTCAGCCTCATGCCTTCCAGCATCGTGAAGGCCCCGGGCCAGGGGTTCAGGCCGCGGATGCGGTTATATATCTCAACAGCGCTGCAGTTCCAGTCCAACCGCTCATCCTGCCGCTCCAGGGGCGGGGCATATGTAGCCAGGTCATGATCCTGGGGCAGGGCTGCTGCTGTGCCCTCCGCGAGGGCATCGGCCGCTTTCAGGAGCAGGGAAGCCCCTCGCAGGGCGAGTCGATCGTGGAGCATCCCGGCGGTGTCGAAGGGGGAAATGTTTTCTTTTTCCTGCATAATTATATCCCCTGCATCGAGTTCGGGAGACATTTTAATAATCGATACACCGCTGTATTCGGCACCTTCAATCACGGCCCTGTGGATCGGGGCGGCGCCCCGGTAATAAGGCAGGTACGACGCATGGAGGTTGATACAGCCCAGGCGCGGCAGGGCCAGCAGGGCCGGAGGCAGGATCCGGCCAAAGGCAACCGTTACTATCAGGTCGGGTTTTTCTGCTTCCAGCCAGGAGACAAAGCCCCGGTCAGTAATTTTTTCAGGTTGTTTTACTTCTACCCGCTTTTCAAGGGCCCATTCCTTTGCCGGGACGGGACGCACTTTACCCCCGCGGCCGCTGGGCCGGTCCGGAGGAACAACCAGGGCAGCGATACGGTGGTTGGAAGCGAAAAGCAGGTCAAGGGAGGGCAGGGCAAAAGCCGGTGTGCCCATGAATACTATTTTCAGCTCTTTCAACTTTTTCCACCGCTATTTTCTTCGCTCTTTTCTTCATCCTGCAGTTCTTCCGGATCAACCATGCGCAGGGCTTTATCCGTAAACAGGACACCGTCAAGGTGGTCCATTTCATGCTGCAATATTCGGGCCAGCAAGCCTTCCGCCTTCAGGCGCACTTCGCATCCCTGGCGGTTCAACCCGCTCACGGTAAGCCTTTCCGCCCGCGGAACCTCTCCATATTGACCGGGCACGCTGAGGCACCCTTCCACACCGACTTCTTCACCTTCAGTACGGTCAACGCAAGGGTTGATCAGTTCGATCACACTGTCTTCACCGTTGATCGCGATCAGGATTCGTTTTGGCACGCCGACCTGGTTAGCAGCAAGGCCGACCCCGTTAGCTTCGTGCATGGTTTCGATCATATCATCGAGCAGGCGCAGGACTCCGCGGTTTATTTTATTTACCTCCCGGGCCGAGCTGCGCAGGACCGGGTGGTTATCGCTTAATATTTGCCTTAATGCCATGTTAAACACCTCATTAAGAATTATAACACTACCAGCGGATTAAAATCTACTGTCAGGCGGACCGGAAAAGGCGGTTTGCGGTCATGGTACTGACGGATCACTTTTTTGATCGCCGGTGAAAGGCCGGTTAAGGCTTTGCCCTTCAGGATGGTCTGTACCCTGTATTGTTCCTTGATTCTGTATAACGATGCAGGGGCGGGGCCCAATATCTCGGCAGCGCCCCCGAAAGGCTCAAGCAGTTCGGTAAACCACTTTGCTGCTTCAAAAACAGCGTTTTCATCCCCGGCGCTGAATAGAAAACGCAGCAGATCGGAAAAGGGCGGGTACGCAAGCTGGCGGCGGTTTTCAAGCTCCTGCTTATAAAATGCGCTGTAGTTGTGCCCGGCGGCGGCAAGGACGCTGTAATGGGTAGGATGGTAGGTCTGGACAATGACTTTGCCGCCTGCAGAACCGCGGGCGGTGCGCCCTGACACCTGGGTCAGCAGCTGAAAGGTACGCTCGGGCGCCCTGAAATCAGGCAGGTTCAGGGTTGTATCAGCAGCGACGACCCCGACAAGGGTCACTCCCGGGAAATCAAAACCCTTGGCAATCATCTGGGTGCCGATTAAAATGCTCGCTTTGCGGTCTTTAAAACGGTGGTAATAGTAATTGTGCGCTTTCCTGCTGGTTGTGGTGTCCCGGTCCATCCGGATCAGCGACACTGAAGGGTAAAGCTTTCTGACTTCGTCTTCGACCCGTTGGGTACCGGCGCTGAAGTAGCGGATTTTAATACCGCTGCAGCCCGGGCAGGCCTCGGGGACAGGTTCTTCGTAGGCACAGTAATGGCAGCACATCAGGTGCCGATCTTTATGCATGGTCATCGAAACGTCGCAGGAAGGGCAGCGCACGACATAGCCGCATTCCCGGCAGAGGACAAAACCGGCAAAACCGCGCCTGTTGATAAAGAGCAGGGCCTGTTCATCTCGCTCCAGGACACCGTCGAGCTCTTCCAACAGCGGGCGGCTGAAAATGTGGCGGTGGCCCTCTTTCAGTTCCCTGCGCATATCAACTACCGCTACCGGGGGCAGCTGGGTCGGGGTGACCCTTTCTTTCATGCTGAGCAAGATGGTATCGCCTTCCGCGGCGCGGAAAAAGCTTTCCAGGGATGGGGTAGCGCTGCCCAGCAGGAGCACCGCGCGGTTGTAGCGGGCCCGCCACCAGGCCACATCGCGGGCGTGGTAGCGCGGGGCATCTTCCTGCTTATAGGTAGTTTCATGTTCTTCATCGATAATGATCAGTCCTATTGAAACCAGGGGGGCAAATACTGCCGAACGGGCCCCGAGGACAACCCGGGCCTCCCCGTCTAAAACAGCCTGCCACTGGCGGCTTTTTTCGGCAGGGGTCAGGCGGCTGTGAAGAACAGCTACCAGGCCCGGAAAGCGGCCTTCAAAATGTTCGATCATCTGCGGGGTCAGCGATATTTCAGGGACCATGACCAGGGCGGTACGTTCTTTTTCCAGGCAGCGGGTAATGCTCTGCATGTAGATTTCGGTTTTACCGCTGGCCGTTACCCCGTGCAACAGCATCCGCTGCGCTTTTGAGCTCTCCAGGGCGGCGCTGATTTGTGTAAAGCACCCGGCCTGCTCCTCGCGCAGCAGGTGCGGCTTCGTTGCCGGAATCGGCTTTTCTGCTTGAATTCTGCCCTGACGGGCATCTACGGCCCTGACCAGGCCTTTATTTTTCAGAACGCGGATAGTCGCAGACTTAACCCCCCGCAGGGCAAGGCTGTTTAGCGGCAGCGGGCCGTCTTTTAACAGGATGTCGACCGCCTTTTGCTGGGCAGGGGCCCGCTTCAGGTCGGCTTCCGCGGCTGTTTCCGAGGCCTCGATGACCTGCGCTTTTTTAGGGCGCTTTTCTTTGCGGAACAGGGCGGGGACCATGGCGTGAAGGGCATCGATCAACCGGCAGTAATAGTGCAGTGCTATCCAGTGGGCAAGGGCCAGCTGCTCCGCGGTTAAGAGCGGTTTGGGATCGGTAATGGAGATGATATCGCGGAGGGCCTCAACATCTGTCTTTTTAAGCAGGCGCAGCACATAACCCTGGCAGCGGCGGCTGCCCAGGGGCACAGTTACCTGCATTCCAGCTTTCAGTTCATCCTGTAACCGCGGCGGGATACTGTAGTGGAAGGGGCGATCAACAGCATTGCTGACGAGATCAATTATAACTTCAGCGTACTCACATTTATGCATCTATTTACCCCAATGGTTTATTTTGATAAGATTGAGTTACTTATTCGGATTCATAGCGTTGAAAACAGAGGGCCAAATTATGTTCACCTTGTTTTTTCCGGTAAAAGAAGTAATCAGCAACAACCGCAGCTGGCTGACCATCGCCATGTCGATTTTCCTGATCTGTGCCGTAATATTTTCTTTTACCGCATCCGCTGCAGCGCCTGCAGCGGAACAGTCTGCCGACAACCAGCTTGATCAGCTGTGGGGCTTGTTCGACTTTATCATGGACGCACATCCTGTGATCAGCGCTCTGCTTGTTTTTATGAATAATTTTTTATCTATGGCCCAGATGCTGCTGCTTGGCGTTGCCGCGGGGATCTCTCCGCTGATCACACTGGGTGTTAACGGGGCCCTTGTCGGGGTAATCTTATCCATGACAGCCGACCAGGGGATTCCCCTGCTGCCAATGATTCTTTTTGGCATCCTGCCGCACGGGGTTTTTGAGCTGTTTGCTTTTTTCCTCTGCGGGGCACTGGGCTTAAAGTTCGGGTATCACTGTATCGCTTCGCCCCTGCCGGAAATGTCAAGGATGCAGAGTTTTCGCTATATCTGGAAAGAAGCAATCTCTGCCCTGCCCCTGATCGTCCTGCTCTTGTTTGCCGCAGCTTTTATTGAAATTTTCGTTTCCGCCCGCCTGCTGGAAATGGTATTAGGGTAATAATTTGGCGGTTCGATCGAGGATATAATGAGCAAGCTGCTCTTTTTCCATCAGGGGCAGCTTTTCTACTTCCCCGCTGCGATCGATGATCGAGACCCGGTTGGTTGAGACGGCAAAACCGGCTCCCGGTTCTTTTAAATTATTGACGATGATCAGGTCGAGGTTTTTACCCAGTAACTTATCATGGGCATTTTTTATCTCTTCTTCGGTTTCGGCGGCAAAACCGATTAACAGGCGACTGCCTTTTTGCCTGCCGAGCTCCAGGAGAATATCGCGGTTTAAAGCAAGACCGAGAGTATTTGCGGCGCTGCCCTTTTTAACCTTTTCCCCCTGGACTTCCAGGGGCCTGAAATCCGATACAGCCGCTGCCTTGAATACCAGGCGGCAGCTGTCATAGTTGTTCAGAACTGCCGCATACATTTCTTCGGCTGTGTTTACCTCTACGGTCTTCACCCCTGCGGGAGGCCTTAAGTGGGTAGGGCCGCTGATCAGGGTTACTTCCGCACCGCGTTCGCTCAACGCCCGGGCCAGCGAATAACCCATTAATCCGGTAGAAGGGTTGCTGAGATATCGCACCGGGTCGAGCGGTTCACGTGTCGGGCCCGCTGTGACAATCACGTTGAGACCTTTATAATCTTTCGGCGTAAGCGCCGCCCGGGTAAACAGGTAGATATCAGAGGGTTCGGGCATCCGCCCACTGCCGTAAACCCCGCAGGCCAGTTCACCCTGGTCGGGATCCATAACCAGGCAGCCGTGACGGGTTAGCTGTTCGATATTTTCCCTCACGGCGGGATGGTTAAGCATATTAACATTCATAGAGGGAACGACAACAACCGGGCAGTCGGCTGCCAGGTATAGTGTTGTCAGGAGGTTATCGGCAAGGCCGCCGGCCATTTTGCCGATCGTGTTTGCCGAAGCCGGGGCGACGACCAGCACGTCTGCATCGTTCAGTAAATCTATATGGCGGATTTTTTCGCTTGATCGTTCGGTATACATTTCGATATAAGCCGGACGCTCGGTCAGGGTTTGAAAAGTCAGCGGGGCAACGAATTCTGCTGCCGCCGGAGTCATCACGACCTGGACTTCGGCGCCGTTACGCACAAATATCCTGGCCAATTCTGCTGCTTTATAGGCGGCTATGCCGCCGGTTACACCCAGGATTACTTTTTTCACAGGAAACACCCCTACTTAATGCCGTCACGAATTCGTTCATACTCGATGTTACCTTCTTCTATTTCGTGCAGGGCGTTGGTGACATCTTTGCGGTAGTCGGTTTCAATGGTCCGCTTGCTGCCGTTGCGCAGCTGACGCCCTCTCTTCGCCGCCTGTATTACCAGGGTATATTTGCTGTCGACCTTTGACAGAAGATCGTCGATTGATGGATAAATCATTTGCTTTCACCTCCCCAGCCCGGTGGACGGGCTCCACGGCTCACTCTGCATTTTTCAGCGTCAATGATTGCGCTGATCAACTCGGCCGCATTATCTACCTGGTCGTTAACCACGATATAATCATACAAATAATATGAGTCCATTTCCTGCCGTGCCGTTGCCAGCCGGCCGTTTATGTTTTCGGTGCTTTCTGTCCCGCGCCCGAGAATTCTTTCTTCCAGGGCTTCCAGGGACGGGGGAGCCAAAAATATCGATATCGCTTCAGGGAGTTTCTCCATAACCTGAACGGCGCCCTGGACATCTATCTCCAGGATCAGGTCTTCACCGCTCGCCAGGGAGTTCTGCGCTTCTTTCAGGCCTGTTCCGTAATAATCGCCGTGAACAACCGCCCATTCCAGGAAAGAACCCTGTTCGATCATTTCTTTAAAGCCTGGCAGAGTAGTAAAATAATACTCCATCCCTTCCCTCTCAGTGGGACGCGGCGCCCGGGTGGTAGTAGAAACGGATAGTTTTAAATCTTCCCTCATCGATATCAGGTAGCGGCAGACAGTGCCTTTACCAACTCCCGAGGGGCCCGATATAATTAAAAGAATTCCTTCTGACATGAAAACCTCCGGAAAAATTATTCTATTTCTGCATTTTCGATGTTTGGTTCACGGGCCTGGAGACGGTGTTTGACTGTTTCGGGCTGCACTGCCGAAAGAATGATATGGCCGCTGTCGGCCACGATAACCGCCCTTGTCCTCCTCCCGTAGGTAGCATCAATCAGAAGACCCCGCTCCCGGGCTTCAGTGACAACCCTTTTGATCGGCGCTGAGTCGGGACTGACAATAGATATAATCCGTGAAGCGGAAACAATATTGCCGAAGCCAATGTTGATTAGTTTTAAAGTCATCATAAAACCCCCTTTTACCCTGCTTCTATTCCAGATTCTGGATTTGTTCGCGGATCTTTTCCAGTTCCGCTTTTAATTCAACCACGATATTGGTCAACCGGTAGTCTCCCGCTTTTGAACCGATCGTATTCACCTCGCGGAACATCTCCTGGGCGATGAAATCAAGCTTGCGACCGGCGGGTTCTGAACCGGTCAGGTTGGCACGAAAAGCTTCAATGTGGCTTTTAAGGCGGACCAGTTCTTCATCAACGCCCATCCGCTCAACCAGCATGGCGCATTCCATTAGCAGCCTTGTTTCTTCAAACTTGCCGGCGAGAAGCTCTTCAAATTTCTGTGCTGTGCGCTTGCGGCAGTCCTCTTTCGCTTCTTCAGCACAGTTCGAGGCCGTGTCCACCATTTCCTCCATGTGGGCGCACCTTTCCAGTAAATCCCGGCAGAGATTTTCACCTTCCAGGCGCCGCTGGTTGAGGAGCTGATCGAGAGCTTCCTGCAGGGCGGCGCTGACTATTGGCCAGACCTGCTCCTCGGATAAGGTGATTCCACCCGGTTTAAAGAGCTCGGGCATCTGCAGGAGGTGTTTCAACTGCACTTTTTCAGAAAGCTCCAGGCGGCTAGAAAGCTGCTCGAGGGTCCGGTAGTAATCTTCCGCCAAGTCATAATTGACTTTAACCTGACGCAGGCCCGCAGGCATTTCGTCCAGGGCAAGGCTAACCTCGACCCGTCCCCTTTTAATTGCTTTCTGCAGCTGGCGGCGAATCCGATCCTCCAGGGAATAAAGTTCGCGCGGAAGGCGCAGGGCAAAATCGGCATAGCGGTGATTTACCGAGCGCAGCTCGGCAATGAATGTAAATCCGTCCTGCGAACTGCTGCCGCGGCCATAGCCGGTCATACTGCTGATCATAGGTACCGTCCTTTAGTTTATGTCGTTTATTGCTGGGTTAAATATATCATCAAAACAGGGCAAGCTCAAGAAAGAATTATAATAGTTGATTTGCCATGTCTGCCAAGAAGATTTATACTGTACCGCGGGAGTTGAAACAGCTATGTCTTTTGACACATTGATCATGAAAAGGGTTACCGATGAACTGCAGGGTCTGCTGACCGGTGCACCTGTGCAGCGGGTTTATGAACCTGAACGGGGTGAGATTGTTATTCACCTTTACAGCCACGGCAGTCAGCCGGGCCTGCTTTTCTCGACTGATTCCTCTTACGCCCGCGTGCACCTGACCGGGAACCGCTACCGGAAAAACGAGCTGCCCTCCCCGTTCTGTATGCTGCTGCGCAAATACCTGATCGGGGGGCGGGCCGCTTCTTTCAGCAACCCTCCGCTGGAAAGAATATTGGAAATTGAATTTGATCCTCCCGAGGGGCTGCCGCCTGTTAAGTTAATCGCTGAGATTATGAGCCGCCGCAGCAACCTGGTCCTGGTTAATGATCACGGAATGATCCTCGGCGCGGCCAGGCTGGCATCGTGGGAAAAGAACCCGAAACGGGTAATTATGCCCGGCGAGCTGTACCAGCCGCCTCCTGCGCAGAACAAGCTGGATCCCGCTGACATGGACGAAAAGCAGTTTACGGAAACCCTAACAACTTTTCTCGCTGAAGGCCTGGAGCCTGAGAAAGCCCTGTTCAGCACTGCAGGCGGGATAAGCCCGCTAACGGCCAGGGAACTGCTCTACAGGGCCGGCTGGAATGATGCCGAGCAGCAGCAGCCACAGGCGCGACGGCTATTTAAGGAGACCCGGAAGTTGTTTCAAGACAGCCGGGCAGGCAGGCTGCAGCCCGTGTTGCTGCCTGATCGAAACATTTACGCGGCCATGCCGCTGGCCCACCTGCCTGAAGAAAAGCAGGTCAAATACGACAGCGCCAACAGGATGCTCGATCATTTCTACGGCACATTAATTCGCAGCAGCCGGGAAAAAGCGCTCAGGGGACAGTTAAGCAGCGTAGTCGAAAAACGGCTGACCTCCCTCGAAAATAAGTGGAACCAGCAAAAAACAGAGCTGCAGGCCTCGGCTAAAGCGCCCCAACACCGCCTGTATGGGGAATTGCTGCTGGCTTACGGCGACCGGGTGCCAAAAGGGGCCGAAAAAGTCGTACTGCCCGACCTCTACAACCCTGACCAGGAGGTAACCGTGCCGCTTAACCCGTCGAAGTCGGCCGCAGCAAACGCGCAGCACCATTTCAACCGCTACCGCAAGGCCAAAGGCGGACAACAAAAAATTAAAAAGCAGCTCAATAAGACCAGGGCCGAAATTGACTACTGCCGCGAACTACTCTATACCATAGAGAATAACTCCGCAGGATCCCTGGAAGAAATCCGGCAGGAAATGATCGAAGCAGGCTTTCTGCGGGAAAAGAAAAAAGGAAAGAAGATAAAACATTCTGCGCCCCAGCCGCTCAGCTTCAAAACTTCGTCGGAGCGAACAATCCTGGTCGGCAGGAATAACCGGCAGAACGACTACATTACCTTCAAAGCAGCCGTGCGCCGCGATTCCTGGTTCCATGTCAAGAACATCCCGGGCAGCCACGTAGTTTTAAAGGAAGCCCCTTACCCGCCGCCGCCGGAAGATGTTGAAGAAGCGGCCTTTTTGGCTGCTTATTACAGCAAGGGCCGGGAAAGCGGCGCTGTTGATGTAGACTACACTGAAGTGCGCCATGTCCGCCGCCGCCCGGGCGGCAAGCCCGGCTTTGTATTCTACGAAAATTACAAAACCATCACCGTTAACCCGCAGGATAAACGCTTAAAAGAATTTTTCAGCCTCGCCTGAAAAAGCGCAGCCGTTAACCGGTTCAAAACCGGCAATCATATAAAAGCATTGCTTGAAGACATGCTAATATAATTGCGGGCAATATCCTGCTTAGAGCCATCTTTAAAAACAATCCCCGCAAAATAAGGTTTAGCCCCGGCTTTCTCAGCTTTTTCAATAGTCACCCGGTTGTTGCCAAGATGCCTCGCATTGTCCAAATTGGTTTAATGGTCTTTTAGCCACTGCAGGGTATTTTTGAATGCTGCAGGCAGGGGGGTGGAGAAATTCAGTTCTTCTCCGCTGCGTGGATGGGTAAAGGCGAGGTGGCGGGCGTGCAGGGCATGGGGCTGCATAAGTTCCGCTGGCAAGTCGCCCTTACCGCCTTTTGCATAAGCTGAGTCGCCGACGACAGGGTAACCGAGGTGGGAGAGGTGGACGCGAATCTGGTGAGTGCGTCCTGTCTCGAGGTTGAGCCTCAGGAGGCTGTAACGATTATAATATTTAACGACCCTGTACCGGGTCACCGCATCCCGCCCCCCCCCGACCACGGCCATCTTTTTGCGATGCCTGGGGTGTCGGCCAATCGGGGCTTCAATCCGGCCGATTTTAGGGCTGACCTGCCCGTGGACAAGGGCAATATATTCACGGCGCAGTTTTCTTGCCTTTAGCTGGCCGGACAGGGCGCGGTGGGCGAGATCGTTTTTTGCAACAATCAGCAACCCCGATGTATCTTTATCAAGGCGGTGGACAATACCCGGACGCATAACCCCGCCAATTCCCGAAAGGTCACTGCAATGGCCAAGCAGAGCATTAACAAGGGTCCCCCCGCTGTGACCCGGGGCAGGATGAACGACCATGCCGCGCGGTTTGTTGATCACCAGCAGGTCCCCGTCCTCGTAAACAATATCCAGCTGAATATCTTCGGCCGCAACGGAAGCCTCTTCAGGCGGGGGGATCGTTAAGCTGACCCGATCACCTGGCTGGAGGCGGTAATTCTTATCTGCACAGGGAGCCCCGCTAACCAAAACCCGTCCTTCTTCAATCAGCATCTGGGCCCGGTTGCGGGACAGGCCGGCGGCATGCAGGGCAAGGTAAGAGTCAAGGCGGCAGCCAGAATGTTCCGCTTTAACCGTTAGCTCCTCATGAAGGGAAGCGCGGCTATCGTTTTCGCCTGTCATTTCTTAACCCTCTTCTTCCCGGCCCTCTTTTTGCTTCTTCTGGTTTTTTCACTTTCTGCGCCGCTGTCTTCGTCTTCGGGATCAGGATCGGTATCCCGGGCCCTGCTGCGCAGGTTGCTTTTTTCAGGGAGAATGGAGAAAACAACTGCTATGAAGATTAACGAAGCCAGGATCAGACCCAGGCTGAACAGCTGGGCAGCCGTAAGTCCCAACCAGGCAGCTTCTTCCTGGCGAAAGAATTCGGTCGTAAAGCGCAGCAAACCGTAAAGGCCAAATAGGGAAACGGTGACAAACCCGACAAAAGGCCGCAGGTGACGCAGTTTTTTAAGGACAATGAACATTAAAATGGCTCCGAAAGCAGCATAGAGCTGTACCGGGTGACGCGGCAGGTCATCGGCCAACCCTGCAGGGAGAGCCCAGGGGAGGTCGGTAACCAGGCCGTAACAGCAGCCGTTAAGGAAGCAGCCGACCCGCCCGAAAGCGTAACCAAGGGCCAGGTACGGGGCGAGCAGGTCTGCCAGTTTAAGGAAACCGATACCGTGCCACCTGCTCCAGAGGTAGACGAGAATTGTAGCGCAAAAAAGGCCTCCGAAAAAGGAGAGCCCTTCAAACCGGGTAAAAAAGGCTGATGCTGGCTGAGTGCTGTAGTAACTCCAGTTGATCAGCATATACAGGATCCGTGCCCCGATCAGGCCCGAGAAGGCAGCTATAATAATTGCTTCGAGAATATGATCGGGGTCAATGCTTTCCCGCGGTGCTTCCCTGTAGAGCGCAGCCGCTATGACCAGAATCCCCAGGGCAATCATCAACCCGTATGAATGAACAGTTATGCTGCCAATGCTAAATATTTCCGGATACATATAATCAGCTCCTTGATCCACGTAGTTCGGGATCGCGCCAAAAAGCGACCAGGAAGATCCCGATGCCGATCACAATAGCCGAATCGGCTATATTAAATACAGGCGGCCAGATTGTGAAATTAATGAAATCAACAACATAACCGCTGCTTACACGGTCAATGAGATTGCCCAGGGCCCCGCCCAGCTGTAGGGAGAGGCCGAAACGCAGCCACTTATGATCATCAGAGAGGGTGCGGTAATAATAGATGATCAAGGCTCCCACTATTACGGTTATAATGACGAAAAATGCCGTCTGGTAAGGCAGCATGCCAAAAGCAGCTCCCGGGTTCCGGACATAGGTGATATACAAAAAGTCTCTGATTACAGGTATTGAATGGCCAATTACCATGGTGCGGATAACAATCTGCTTGGTCAGTTGATCGACAGCCATGACAATGGCGGCAATAATTAATAAGCGCAACAGGTTCCCTCCGAACGCAATAATGAGCAGTATATTTATTCATTTCAGGGCAAAGCTTAATTATAATTATTTTTCAAAGTAAAGTAATGCTTATCTGGCTGATCGGTGCCCGGCAGCCGCAGTTTTTTCATTACCCTGTACAAGTTTACCGGTTCCGTTACAGGTTAGGGCATGGCAGATTATACGATCAGCCCTTAATAAACCATGCCCTTTTTCTTTAGGACAACCTGGCTACCACCTGGCTGCAGCGCGGGCAGAGGTCTTCTTCTGATTCGGTGAAGATCCAGCAGCGGGGGCACTTATGGCCCGGTGCGCTTTCGACCAGGATACTGACAGGAAGCCGCTGCCCTTTGATTGCGTTCTCCGGGGCTTCTTCCGGCCCCTTGTGCAGGCTGGCGGTGGATACGATGAAAAGAACCGGCAGGTACTGCTCGTATTCCTTGAGCTGTCCGTAAACAGCTTCGTCAGCCCAGAGGGTAACTGATGCTGCCAGCGAGCCGCCGATAATCTTATCTTTGCGGGCCTGTTCCAGGGTCCAGGTTACTTCTTCACGGACCTCCAGCAGGGTCTGCCAGCGGCGGGCCAACTGATCGTCGGCCCAGGCCGGGTTCGGTTTCGGCCAGTCGGCCAGCTGAACGCTTTCTTTATGCATGCCGGGCAGGTGCTGCCAGATCTCTTCCGAGGTAAAAGTCAAAATGGGAGCCATCAGTTTAACCAGGTGTTCAAGGATCTGCATTAATGCAGTCTGGGCTGAACGGCGGCCCTGTTCATCGGTTCCCGAGCAGTAAAGCCGATCCTTGATTATATCGAGATAGAAGTTACTCATATCGACAACACAGAAGTTGTGGATCGCATGGAAAAACTGGTGGTATTCATAACTGTCATAAGCTTTGGTCACTTTTTCAACCAGGATGTTCAGGCGGTGCAGGGCCCAACGGTCAATTTCTTCCATTGCATCGTAGTCTACGCTGTGCGAGGCAGGGTCGAAGTCGGAACAGCTGCCCAACAGAAAGCGGGTGGTATTGCGGATTTTACGGTAGACTTCGATCAGCTGCTTGAGGATATTCTCAGAAAGGTGAATATCGCTGGTGAAATCGGCTGATGAGACCCATAGGCGCAGGATATCGGCGCCGTACTGCTTAATAATCTGCTCGGGGGCGATCACGTTACCGAGCGATTTCGACATTTTCTTACCTTCACCATCGACTACCCAGCCGTGGCTGAGCACAGCCTTGTAAGGCGGTTCTCCCCTGGTGGCAACCGCGGTTAGCAGTGACGAGTGGAACCACCCGCGGTACTGATCGCTGCCTTCCAGGTATAGATCAGCCGGCCAGCGCAATTCAGGCCGGGTCTCGAGAACAGCGGCATGGCTTGACCCTGAATCGAACCAGACATCCATGGTGTCTTTCTCCTTGCGAAATTCGCCGTGACCACACCCGGGACAACTTGTACCGGCAGGCAGTATTTCGGAAGCATCCCTGGTAAACCAGGCGTCAGAGCCTTCACGGGTGAATAGTTCGCTGACTGCTTCAACTGTCTGCTCATTGATCAGCGGCTTGTTGCAGTCAGTACAGTAGAAAATAGGAATCGGCACGCCCCATACTCTCTGGCGCGAGATACACCAATCCTGCCTTTCGGCAATCATGTTGTAGATTCGCTCTTCACCCCAGGCAGGGGTCCAGTTAACCTCGTTTACTGCTTTTAAGGCTTCCTTGCGGAAACCTTCCACAGAGGCAAACCACTGTTCCGTGGCCCTGTATAAAACAGGCTTCTTACAGCGCCAGCAGTTGGGGTACTGGTGCTCAAAATCTGACTTGTTAATTAAAGCCCCACTCTCTTTTAAGTCTTCGGTAACCGCTTGCCCGCCCCTGTCGTAACGCATTCCTGAATACTTGCCGGCTTCATCTGTAAAAAAGCCGCTGTCATTCAGAGGGCTTAAAACGGGCAGATCATTTGCCTGGCCGATCATAAAGTCTTCATGGCCGTGGCCGGGGGCGATGTGTACCAGGCCGGTGCCCTGCTCCAGGGTAACATGTTCACCAGTAAGCAGTATAGATTCGCGATCGTAAAGCGGGTGGCGGCAGCGCATGCCGGCCAGTTCACTGCCTTTAAAACGTTTCAGCACCTTCCAGGGTTTTTCAGCCCCCGCCAGGCGGGAAACATCTTCAAGCAGGCCTTCCGCCAGCAGGTACTGCTCGGAGCCTGCATCGGCTAAAACGTAGTCCAGCTTCGGGTGGACGGCAATAGCCAGGTTGGCAGGGATAGTCCAGGCCGTAGTGGTCCAGATCAGGCAGTAGCGGTTTTCGGTTCCGCCAAGCAGGCCAAGGTCATCGATAAGGGGGAACTTAACGTAAATCGATTCTGAAACCTTGTTGCCGTATTCAATTTCAGCCTCTGCCAGGGCGGTTTCACAGCTTGCGCACCAGTAAACGGGGCGCATGCCCTTGTAAATATAACCTTTTTTCGCCATAGCCCCGAAAACTTTAATCTGGCGTCCCTCAAAACCGGGGGTCAGGGTCAGATAGGGGTTATCCCAATCGCCGCGCACTCCAAGCCTTTTAAACTGCTCTCTCTGGATATCCACATATTTCAGGGCATACTCGCGGCACATTCTTCGAAAGTCAACATCTGTAATTTCTTTCCGTTTTACCTTTTGGGTTTTGATAATCTGGTGCTCAATAGGCAGGCCGTGAGTATCCCAGCCCGGGACATATGGGCAGTCAAAACCGCACATTGTTTTATATTTGTTGATAATATCTTTGATCACTTTATTCAGGGCAGTGCCCATGTGAATGTCACCGTTAGCATAAGGAGGTCCGTCGTGCAGAATATAAGAAGGCGCTCCTTCGCGGTTTTTCCGGGATAAACCATTGATATCGATCGCTTCCCATTTTTCCAGCATCTCGGGCTCGCGATTCGGCAGGTTAGCCCGCATCGGAAAATCGGTTTTTGGTAAATTAAGTGTGTCTCGATAGTCCATATTCATTCTCCTCTGTCATTTGTTTAATTTCTCGCCCCAGGCTGGCACATAATTCTGAAGCGCAAACGATACTTGTTTCAGGTAGCTGAAACCGGGCGTGCTGCAGTTCAATCTAAACGAGCAGTTCATACTCCCGGCGCGGAACAGTTTTATCAGGCCGGACTGGTTATCCTGAACCTGAATAAGGGCTGCAAAAAGGTGTTTTGAGAACCGTCCCCGATGCACCCAAAAAGGTGTTTTGAGAACCGTCCCCGATGCACGTTTTTGAATGAAAAAAACCCGTCCCCTAAGGGACGAGTTTATCACCCGTGGTACCACCCTCCTGGCCGCACAGCTGGACTGAGGGCCACTTTGACGAATACCGTTAACGGCGGTTGCCGCCTGCGTCTACTCTCCCCCGGAGGGGATTTGGCGCAGGAACTCCCGGGTGATTTACAGCGGATCAGCCTAACCGGACTCTCACCTTAAACCGGCTCTCTGAGTAAGCAGAACAACCGCTTTTATGTCCCGTTCATCGCGTCTGCCGTAAATTGTAGCATGTAGAACTGATAAAATCAATATTTGCAGTCCGCGGGTTATTTAAAATTCAGGATCAGAATCGTAATCGTCTTCGGGGCCGAGTTTGAATTCTGGTTCCGGTTCCGGATCAAACTCCGGCTCAGGTTCAGGTTCAACTCCGGCTTTATATTGTTCATTATAGAATACTTCGGCTTTTTCCGCCGGCTCTTTCCTTAAATCGTAGTTCATTTCCGGTTCAAATTCACGCTTTGTTTCTTTTGTTGACGGCTCTATTCGCTGATCATCCATCCAGTCTTCGCTTTCCAGGTTGGCAAGCTGCGCTTCTATGAACGAGCGGAAGCGCATTTTAAATAACTGGGACTGCTTAAAGAGCTCTTCCTGCTCGGACAGGATCCTGCCGGAGCGGTAGCGGGCGTCCTCAACTATTTGCTTCGCTTCCCTTTCGGCTTCACGCCTGATTAAATCGGCTTCCCGTTTGGCGTTCTGTTTAACTTCTTCGGCGGTTTCCTGGGCGACAACTATCGCGTTATGCATAGTTTCTTCGAGCTTATGATAATTTTTATTTTTATCCTGAAGTTGGCTGACCTGTTCTTTCATTTCCGCGTTTTCACGAATTAAATCTTCAAGATCTTTGGCGACCTGATCAAGAAAGTCATCTACATCCTCGATGTCATAGCCGCGAAAAGCACGTTCGAATTCTTTATTCTGTATATCCATCGGCGTAATGCTCACTTTTAGCCCTCCCTGTCAGCATAAAATAAATATTACTTCTATTGGAAATCTTCGACAGTGCCCCTGCTTTTCCTGCCGGATTAACTGTATTTTTTCAATTTTAGGCGTATTCTACCTTTACGGGTTTCGCCTTCCACAGAACTGACCAGAAGCCGTCCCCTGCCTTTTAACGAAACCTGGTCTCCTTCTTTCAACTGGACCGAGGGAGAATTGATCGGCCTCCAGTTCACCCTGACCACCCCTCCTTTGACCAGTAAAACGACCCTTGCCCTGGATATGCCGAAACCGAGCGACAAAACAGCGTCGGCGCGCAGGCTCGCTACGGTCCCCTTGATTTCCCTGCCGTCATCCCTGGCCATGGGCAGCTGATCCGGTTTAACCGGGGAACAGCTAACGGCTAAATGGCCTGCCTGCTGCAGGTTCGCGCATATATACTCCGCCCTGTCACCACCGACCATGATCACAGCGCCGCCTTCTTCCAGCATAACTATATCACCAACCTGGTCCCGCCTGAGGCCCAGGGCTAAAACCGCGCCGAGCAGATCGCGGTGGGTAAGATCGTCCTCACTGCCGGACCATGCAACCCGAACAGCGTTTATTTCAGGCAGGGCGGCCTGCTGCTGGGCAGGAAAGATGTAGAGGGCATTTCTTTCCGCTTCAGGATAACCGCCGAAAACGGTGTAAGAAAGGCCGGCCCTGTTCTGTAAGACCGCCTCGGCAAGTTCAAGCTGGCGGGGATCAAGAAAGGGCGTGCTAATCGTATCTCCCCCGTACATTTCATCTAACTTGCGTTCAAAGTGCTGCAGCCACTGCTTTTCTCCCTCTGAAAGGGGGGATCGGTTTACCACATTTCACGCTCCTCTATAAGTATAGGTTGCGGAAGACTATTTCCCGCAAAATCCTGACCAGGATCAGTAAAATGATCGGGGAAAGATCAAGATAGCCCATACCCATTCTGATCGATGGAACAACCGAGCGAATCGGTGCCAACAGGGGCTCGGTTACACCGTAAACAAACTGGTATATTGCAGTCAGGGCCGGGTTGGCGCTGCCTCCGCCCACCATAAACCAGGACATAATTATTCTTCCGAAAATTATGAAGTAGTAAATCTGTAAAAACAGGAGTAGTCCGTCTCCTAAAATATTAATTGTTATCACCTGCCTTAATATTTTTTACTTAAACAGGGCGCTTCCGACTCTGATCATGGTAGCCCCTTCTTCTATGGCCACGGTGAAGTCATTGGTCATGCCCATTGAAAGCTCAGGAAGTTCCAGGGCTGACCTGCAGTTTTCGTCGCGCAGCTGCCGCAGCAGCCTGAACCAGGGGCGTGTTTCCTCCGCATCCTCAACGTAAGGCGCCATGGTCATTAAGCCCCTGATGTTTATGCGATCGAAACCGCTGACCCTGTCCAGAAAGCGGGGCAGCTCTTCGGGCGCCAGGCCAAACTTGCTGTCATCGCCTGATGTATTAACCTGGACCAGTACTTCTGCTGTTTGATCGAACCTTTCGGCACACTTCTGCAGCGCCCTGGCCAGTGATGGGCGGTCCAGGGAATGAATCATGGTGTAATGGGGCAGAACATCTTTTACTTTGTTTGATTGCAGGTGGCCGATAAAGTGCCACCGCAGATCGGGCATCTGTTCAACTTTGACTGCCGCTTCCTGGACCCTGTTTTCACCAAAGTCGGTTATCCCTGCCGCAACCGCTTTTTTAACCTCTGCTATACCGACTGTTTTGGTGACAGCAATCAGGGTTACCGAGTCAGGGTTTCGGCCGGCGCGGAGAGCAGCCTCTGAGATGCTTTTTTGCAATAACCTGTAGTTTTCAGCCGGCAATTTTATCTTCCTTTCTGTCCGTAACCTGCCAACCGCCGGGTCTTCCTTCCGGGTGACGCCGGTTGGCGCTCAGTTAAGGCGCTGCCCTTCTTCAACCAGATCGGGTCGGGAAATAACCATGCTGTACGGGGCCAGACCCTCAACCATTACTTTTTCGCCCTGTCGTTCAATAACGGTAACCGGCTGGAAGACAACCCTTCCGCCCTGGTTCAGGTATACGCCGCTTCCAATATGCTGATCTTTTTCTAAAAGAGCTTCTGCAGGAACTATTATACCCTGCCGGCGCCGATAGAGTAAAGATGCTTCGGTTTGACGTGCCTGGTCAAAACCGGGCAGCTGTTTTTCAATAATGTAAAAGATGCGGACTTCCCGCTCCTCTTCGTCGATCTCGTATTGATCGCGCCTGGCTGATACGGTCTGCTGCGGTGCGAAATCAAATTCAATTTCAACAGTTTCCAGGCCAGCAACTATCCTGCCGGGGTGCAGGGGAAGAGTTACACTGAAATACCAGTGCCAGTTATCAACAATTTTTAAGATTGGCTCGCCTTCTTTCACCACGTCGCCTTCAACGATAAAGAAACCTTTGGGACCGTTTTCTTCAGTTTCTTCTCCCTTAGTAAACAACGGCCCCTGGTAATCTTCCCAGCCGTCAAAATAGTGGGAGATAAACCCGGCCTGTTCGTTTTGGATAACGATCAATTCTTCAAATAGCGAACCGGAAGGAAGCGCGATATTCTCTTCCACCGCTGCGCTGCTTTCTTCATCCTGATCGCTGTTTTCTGCTTCATATCCGTCAGGCCCTGCTTCTTCTTCTGCTGTTTCCGGGCCTGTGCCGGCTTCCTGCTCCGCCGGTACAAGGTCCTGCCAGTTAGCCAGAAGTTTTTTGCGGAGTTCTTCGTCGGGTTCCTCTTCTTCCGAGCCGAGCAGGGCTTGCAGATCACCTGCAGAGAGGACACCAAGCGTGGCCAGTTCATTTCCTGCGGGAACCCTCTCGCCGGCCCTGGCGAGGCTGAGGATCATCCCGTCGGAGGGGGCTGTCATAACCTCTTCCACGCGGGTTATGTAGCCACGCGCACTGGTTTCCTGCTCCAAAACGCCCGGTTCCGCTTCTACAACCTGCAGTCGCCAGGCCAGGAACTGATCGCCCAGCCAGTGGTAGCCTACCTGGACAACAACAACCAGGGCTATCAACAGCAGGAGATAGAATACCATGGCCTGCCTGATACTTTGAAAGCTAAAGCGCTTGCCCTGGCCCGGCAAAACTTTCAGGCCATGTTTATTGCTTTTCAGATTTTTCTTTTTCAAGATGTGCGTCCTCCCTGCTGTTCTCTGATCGCAATAAAACCGATCATCCGGCCTGTAACACCCCGGTCCCTGCGGTAGGAGTAGAACAAATCTTCCCGGCAGGATGTGCATAAACCGCTCCAGCGGATGTTTTCTTTTCTTATTCCGGCGCCGGTCAGCTGCTCCCTGTTAACTGCTCCCAGGTCAAGCTTGAAACTGCCAGCGGCGGAGGGCTCCAGGTAAGCAGGGTTATCCCAGCCTCCGGCACGAAACAGCTCTGCCGTTTTACCATCTATTTCGTAACATTCCCTGCACACGGCAGGGCTTAAAGCGGCTACCAGCTGCCCGGGATCTGCGCCATAATGTACCTGCAGATAGCGTGCCACTTTAGCGCCGATGCCGCCCAGGGTTCCCCGCCAACCGGCATGGGCCAGGGCAGCAAGGGGTTTTTCTTTTGATGCAAAGTAAATAAGCATGCAGTCGGCAGAATATGCGGCAAGCGGCAGCCTTATTTCTGTCGTGATCAGGGCATCACCTTCCACGCGGGCAGTGCCGGGCAGGGCTCCTTCGCCGCGGTTCTCTTCACCGACCACAATCAGGTCGGTTCCGTGAACCTGCACGCTTGAAACTAAATCCCGGAAATTGTAATTAAAAAGATTAAAAAAACGCTGCCTGTTCTCGATTACATTTTCTGCACTGTCACCCGTGTGGTAGGCAGCGTTCAGTGAAGCAAGCGCGCCTTCGCTGCAGCCGCCGAGACGGGTTGAAAAAGCATGATCAACCAGCCCGCTTTCACTAAGCAGGGGCTCCTGCAGGTATGCTGTTTCACCTTCACGGTATAGTTTGAAGCAAATCTCTCCTTCACTTGCAATATAAACCCTGGTAATCGATAAAACCGGCTGTACAGTTGATTATTATCAGGCCCTGGATTTATTATCCCTCTTCAGCCCGGGCCATCTGTGCGGCAAAGCTTTAAATGCAGGCTCTGCCCTGCCGGCTTGACCATGTCACGGCCCTGCCTCCTGCCAGGGAACGGGGCAGATCGATCAGGCGCTGATTACGGGAACCTCTGTAGGCAAGGCTGTAATCCTGCTCGGAGAGGATGAAAGGCCCGTCCACCAGCAGGGATCCTGAACGGAGCAGAGTGCGGGTGCCGGAATCAACCCTGCTTTTTTCCAGCAGGTTTTCAAAGGTGTAACCGCTGTACAGGACCAGGTCAAGACCCCGGCCGGTAAGAGCGGCAGCAAGCCCTGCGGCAGGTCCAGCCTGTTCGAAAGGCTCTCCGCCGGAGATTGTCACCCCGTCTATCGGTCCGGCGCCGTCAACCAGCTCCAGGAGTTCTTTAACGCTCATCTCGCGGCCGCCCCTGTAGTCGTGCGTTTCAGGGTTATGACAACCGGGACAGCTATGCGGGCAACCCTGGAAATAGATAGAGAGGCGGACCCCCGGGCCGTCCACGATGCTGTCGGTTTGAAGGCCGGCAATCTTCATTTTACCGCTTACCCCCTGTTGCTAAATGAACCCGCCGATCGGTAAGCTCGCTGTACTTGGCCTCGTTAAAGCGTTCATCGGTCGACAGGTAGCCTGTAATACGGCGGATTCTCCTGATATCGGGACTTTCACATTCAGGACAGCTTTGGTTAAAAACCCCGCTGTGAGAACAGCTGCGGCACTCATCAAGCGGATAATTGATCCCGCCGTAACCGACATCTGCAGCTGCCATGCTGCGGATAATCCGTTCTACGGCTTCCGGGTTGTGCACGGGCGGCGCTTCCAGTTCCGTGTAGCTGATGTGACCCGCGTTGCAAAAGCGGTGAAAGCGTCCTTCAGAATTTATTTTGTCAAACATGGACATCGTGTAATATACCGGAATGTGAAAAGAATTGCTGTAATAATCTTTGTCGGTGACCCCGGGCCTGGTTCCATATCGCTCCTTGTCCATGGCCACAAAACGGCCGGCCAGGCCTTCGGCAGGGGTCGCGACAATGGCAAAGTTGAGATCGTACTCTTCAGCGTAACTGTCTGACCTTCTGCGCATATGCTCAACTATTTTCAGGCCCAGTTCAAGGGCTTCGGCATCTTCTCCGTGGTGTTTTCCGATCAGGGCATGCAGGGTTTCAGCAAGCCCGATAAAACCTATTGCCAGCGTGCCGTGTTTAATTACTTCACGAATCGATTCTTCCGGAGCCAGCTGATCGGAATCCATGTATAGTTTCTGGCCCATCAGGAAAGGCAGATCCCGGACCCGCAGCCTGGATAAGACCTCAAAACGGTGAAGGAGCTGTCGCGCAGCGGTACGCATCAGGCGATCGAGCTGGATAAAGAACTGATCCTGCTGGCCGCGGCATTCAAGGGCCAGGCGGGGCAGGTTTAAAGTAACAGGGGCAATATTACCCCTCCCTGCTGAAACTTCGGGGCCGTGCCGGTTGGCAATAACGCGGGTGCGGCAGCCCATGTAGGATACTTCATCACCGTATTCGCGGTTAAAGGTGCTGTCCATGAAGCTGAAAGTGGGGTTCATCCTGCGCGAGGCAACTTCAATCGCCAGTTTGAAGAGATCGTAGTTCGGGTCATTTTCGTCAAAATTGATCCCTTTTTTAACCCTGAAGACCAGGTTGGGGAAAATAGGGCTTTCTCCCCGGCCCAGGCCCCGCATGAAGGCTTCGAGGACCGCCTGTGTGACCATCCGCCCCTCCGCAGTGGTATCTGTGCCAAAGTTAATCGAACTGAACGGCACCTGCGCCCCTGCCCGGCTGTGCATAGTATTGAGATTATAGATCAGGCCTTCCATGGCCTGGTAGATCTCCTCGTAATCAGGCAGTTTTTTCAGATCCCTGATCACTTCTCCCATACTGCGGTCAAAATGAGGGAAACTCTGGCCGCCAAACATGTCGTTCTGGTTGCTCTGCAGAATAATGGCCGCCTGGGCCGCCGCCGAAGCGATCCGCTTGGGCGGTCGGATATAACCGTAACCGGTATTAAACCCTTCTTTTAACATCCTTGAAAGGTCGATTTGCAGGCAGTTCAGGGTTTTGCTGTAATAATCGAGATCGTGTATATGCATGCTCCCCTCATCGTGGGCCCGGGCATATTCTTCGGGAAGCAGGTTGCTCAAGTAATACTGCTTGCTGGCGGCGGTGGCAATCTGCAGCATCTTGGCCGATGGAGAATTGCTGACGTTGGCATTTTCCCTGCTGGTTTCGATCAGGATATCTTTAACCACATCCATAAGTTCGGATTTACCGTCCCGAATACGCGTACGGCGATCACGGTAAAGAATATACGCCTTGGCTGTGCGGGCGTGGCCGTTTTCGATCAGGGTTACTTCCACCTCATCCTGCACTTCTTCCACCGAAGGGATAACCCCGTTCTGGCCTTTTTCCTCCAGGCTTTTCACAACCTGCCTGGTCAGGTTTTCGGCTATATCGCGGTCGCTGCCGCCAACTGCCCTGGCCGCTTTAAATATTGCGTCGGTAATTTTATCGGGATCGAATGATACCACGCGGCCGTCGCGTTTGCGAATTTCAGGAAACTTACTTGGTATGGGCGTCCTGTTTTCCTTTTTAACCGTTGCTGCGCCGTCGTTCAAAAGAAATACCTCCTTAGTATTAGAAGTCAGGTGTCAGAAGTCAGATACAGGAATAAGGCCTGCCCTTTAATAACTTTCCGACATGGTCTAACCGCTTACTCCCGAGCAAATTCTACCGGGTTATGTCCGGCAATCAGGCTTGATTTTTACTGTATGCTGAGTTCAGAACCGGTTTTTAATTTTGGTTCCCCGGCTTCTGGCTGCCGCCTTCCGGCCCTGCTCCCGTAGCCCGGCCTTTTTTCTCCGCAAGCATTTCTTCCAGCTCAACTTTAAACGTTTCTACATCGGGAAACTGCCGGAACACGGAAGCAAAGCGGACATAGGCCACTTCATCGATTGTGCGCAGTTTGTTGAGGACAATATCGCCGATTTTATCTGCGGCTACTTCCTTGGGGTAACTGCTGCGAAGTTCCTGCTCCAGGTTTTCAACTACTTCTTCCCAGCGTGAGAGCGGGATGTTTCTTTTTTGGCCGGCCAGGACCAGCCCTTTTAAAATTTTATTGGGATCGAATAATTCCCGGCGCCCGTCGCGCTTGACGACAACAATTGGTTCTTCTTCAAGCTTTTCCATGGTGGTGAAACGATTGGCACAGGTAATACACTGGCGCCTGCGCCTGATTGCAGAAGAGTCCTGGGTCGAGCGAGAATCAAGGACCCTGGTATCTAATTCGCCGCAGTATGGACATTTCATGGTTAGGCTCTCCCATCAATATATTGCATTTTAGTTATTATAGAACACAATATATTGTGTGTAAAGCCCTTTTTTTTGTTTAGGGCAAGATTTGATGCTTAAAGCGGCCCGGCACTCAGATCTGCTCTGAGTGCCGGGATTAACTGCATTAATTAGAAGCGCTGAACTGCTGCTATTCGTTTACAATTTTCTCATTCTGCTGCCAGCGTGACCAGGCCGGGGCATCGATATTTTCTCCGCGTGAGTAAGCGCTGCCGCCTACTGCCGCCAGTTTCGGCTTGAAGCCTTCCCGGGCGGCCCTGAAGCCGGTAGCGATTACGGTAACGCGCACCTGATCCTGGCAGTTTTCATCAATTACTGCTCCGAAGATTATATTGGCGTCAGGATCGGCAAACCCTGCGACGATCTCGGCTGCTTCGTGAACTTCATGGAGACTGATATCGGTGCCGCCGGTTACATTGATCAGGACGCCCCTGGCTCCCTCAATCGAGGTTTCCAACAGGGGACTGCTGGTTGCGGCCTTGGCTGCCTCGACAGTGCGGTTTTCTCCGCTGCCCTGCCCGACACCCATCAGGGCGGGGCCTGTTTCAGACATGATCGTGCGCACATCAGCAAAATCGAGGTTGATCAGGCCGGGGACGGCGATCAGGTCGGAAATGCCCTGCACACCCTGCCTGAGAACGTCATCGGCAACCCTGAAAGCTTCCAGGATCGGGGTCTTCTTCTCGACCACGTGGAGCAGCCGATCATTGGGGATGGTAATCAGCGTGTCAACCTTTTCTTTCAGGCCGGCAGCCCCTTCTTCAGCCTGCTGTTTACGTTTTCTTCCTTCAAAGGAAAATGGCTTGGTAACCACGCCAACAGTCAGGGCCCCTACCTTTTGGGCTATCTCGGCTATAACGGGAGCGGCTCCTGTTCCTGTGCCGCCGCCCATTCCGGCTGTAACAAAAACCATGTCGGCGCCTTTTAACATTTTTTCAATCTCGTCGCTGCTTTCTTCAGCAGCTTTGCGCCCGATTTCGGGGTTGGCACCTGCACCGAGGCCCTTGGTCAACTGTTCGCCGATCTGCAGTTTAGTTCCAGCATTGGCCAGGTAGAGGGCCTGCGCATCAGTGTTAACAGCACAAAAATCGACTCCCTGCAGTCCGGCGGCAATCATCCTGTTTACGGCATTGCTGCCGCCTCCGCCTATACCTACAACTTTTATGGAAGCATATTGTTCCATTTCAATGTCAAACTCAATCATTAAAAGCACCTCCTGTTATTGGTATGCTCTTTTAATCAACTATATCGGTCATCCAGTCTTTGATTCTCTGCCAGAAACCCGGCCCGCGTTTTTTAGTCGGCTTGCCGCGTTCCTGGACAAACATCCTCGGCTGATAACGCTGCACGTAGTAAAGCAACCCGACCACTGTTGAATATGTCTGGTTTTGAATGCCAACCATATCAAATTCGGCAAGCCTGATTTGATCGCTTTCAAAAAACTGGCGGGAAACTTCAACAATCCCGTTCATTGAAGAAACTCCACCATGCAGGACAGCTCCTGCCGGCGGCAAATAGGGCAGACCCATTTTGATCATTTCTTCTTTAATGATTTGAAAAATTTCCTGTACCCTCGGCTCGATAAATGATGCGAGCTCTCTTTCCGACACCAGCCTGAGCTCATTGCTGCCTACAGTTTTAATTTCGATTTTCGGTTCACTTTCAGCAAGTGAAAGGAGAGCCGATCCGTATTCTTTTTTCAGCTCTTCGGCCTTAAAATGGTTTATCCTTAAGCCTGCCGCCAGGTCGGTGGTAATATGATCTCCCCCGACCGGAGCTACCGCCATTTTTTGCAGCTTCCCATGCTGGAAAAGTGCGATCTCTGTTGTCCCGCTGCCTATGTCGATCAGGAATACGCCCAGATCTCTTTCATCTGGTGATAGGTAAACTTCAGAATTGGCCATCGTCTGTAAAATCAGGCCGTTAATTGTAACCCCGGCCCGATTAACACAACGCAGAAGGTTGTGCAGGGAAGTAATCAGGCTGCTGACGACGAGGGCATCTACTTCGAGCCTGACCCCCAGCATGCCGACCGGATCCCTGATTCCTTCAAAACCGTCCACGATATACTCACGTGGGATGATATCGACTATCTCGCGATCCATGGGCAGGGCAACAACCTTCGCTGCCTGCATCACCCTTTCGACATCATCTTCGCGTATTTCACGATCGTCTGCGGTTACGGCAACAACGCCCCGATTGTTAATCAACTCCATATTCAGACCCTTTAAACCGATGTATGCCGATTCGATTTTAAAGCCGGCCATCCTTTCAGCTTCCTCGACCGCGTTAACAATCGACTCAACGGTTTTATCCAGATCAACAATCACGCCTTTTCGCACCCCGTCGGAAGGGCTCAGACCTAAACCGATGATGTTAACAGTTCCATCGGGACGGGGTTCACCCAGACCAACCCTTACCTCAGCTGTGCCAACATCAATACCGACAATGTAGTTTCTTTTATTCACTTCACGTCCCCCTTACCCTTCCCAGCATGCTGCAATTACTACTAAATTATTCAACACATCTCAACTATTTCCTTTTTTTTGTTTTTTACGGATCCACCCCCTCTTCTTTTAATATTGCGCTGCTGGAGACAACCAGGCGGTTCCCGGAGCGGACATCAAGCCGTGCTTCCGGATCCGGGTTTATGTAGGGCATGCTCATACTCACAAGGTTCATTTTGTCTGCCATATCCTTTCCGTCGCCAAACCAGATCTCCAGCCCTTCTACCGTCAAAACTACCAGGTTATAGTTATCGGCCATGTTGATCTGCTCTATTTCAAAGCCGCTATCCCCGTTCCAGGCGGCGAAAAAGCTGCGCAGCGCTTCCCGCCTTGCCTTGCAGTCTACGGGTATTCCGGGTATCACAAGCTCTCCTTCAACCCCCTTGATTACAGGGAAATCGTCTTCCGGTTCCGCCCGGTACGCAAACGGGACAGCCTGGGAATCCATCAGCCAGAAGCCATCGGCAGTCATAATATGGGCAACGGGCCGTCTTTCATCAATGTTAATCATTATTCTATCTGGCAGGATGCGGCTTACCTCGACATTCCGGACCATGGGGTACTCCTGTTCAATATTTGAGGCGATATCGTCTTCTTTCAGCAGTATGATGCTCATCCCCCTGGTTATCTGAGCAGCCGAGATTACTTCTTCTGCGGTCAGTTCACCGGTCCCCTGCACCTCAACCTCGTTTACGCGGAAATATGTTTCTCCGTGCTTTAACAGCAACAGGAGCACCGCAAACACGGCCAGCCTGAGCAGGAAGTTAAATGCTTTCTTCCAGCCGGGTTGCCCCCTGCGGTTATTAACCAGTTTTAAGTGGCTGTTTTTAACATTCACCTTTTAGCTCTCCTCGCCGATAATTTTAACTTCAGGCTGGAGTTCAAGATTGTATACTTCCCTGACCTTTTGCCTGACCGCTTCAATCAAAGAGCGAATATCGGCAGCGGTCGCATTTCCGGTATTGACAATAAAGTTAGCGTGTTTACAGGATACTTCAGCCCCGCCGATACGCATTCCCTTGCAGCCGATTTCTTCAATAATTCTCCCCGCCGGCTGGTCGGGCATATTTCTGAAGACCGAACCGGCACTGGGCAGATCGGGATGCCGGCGGCGGCGTTCGCTTAGAAAATATTCCACCAGTTTAAGTGATTCTGCTTCATCACCCTGTTTTAGTTCTAAAGCTGCTTCTACCAGAACGCCTTTACCTGGCAGGTTGCTGGTCCGGTAGCCGAATAAAAGGTTGTCTCTTTCTACCGTGATCACTTCTGCCGCAGGGGAAACCAGTTTTACGGACAGGACTTTATCTCCCAGATGTCCGCCGAATGCCCCGGCATTCATGATCACGGCCCCGCCCAGTGAACCGGGAATACCGGCGGCAAATTCCAGTCCGACCAGGCCCTGCTCTGCCGCAGACCGGGCCAGGTAAGTCATCGGGGTTCCCGCACCTGCTTTAATTACGCTGCCTTCGCGGTTAACATAACAGAAGGCAGGGCCAATATTGACGACCAGGCCCCTGATGCCCCCGTCAAGAACCAGCAGGTTTGTGCCGTTCCCGAGAACGTAGAGCGGCAGCCCGTATTTATCGCTGTAACGGACAATCTCGACCAGTTCTTTAAGGTCCGCGGGACAGAGAAAATAATCTGCCGGGCCGCCCACCTGCCATGAAGTGTGTTTGGCCATCGGTTCATTTTTTTTAACGCCGTTTTTTAACTTTTGCCCCAGTTCCCTCTCAATATTCATGAAGCTACCTCCTGTAAACAACGGTACAGCCGTACAGCAGCATCGGTAACACCCATCTGCCTGCTCTTTTTTTTCATTTCTTCCAGCAGGGAGGGATCATTTAGCAAGCGGTCCAGCTCCTGCTGGAGACGCCTGTAATCAAAATCTTTTTCTTCAACCAAAACTGCCGCTCCCGCATCAGCCAGCAGCCTGGCATTGTAATACTGGTGGTTGTTGACCACGTTCGGCGAGGGAACCAGCAGGGCGGGAATTCCGAGCGCTGTAATTTCAGCCAGGGTAGTTGCCCCGCTCCTGGTTACAGCCAGGTCCGCTGCCGCCAGGGCTTCCGGCATCCTGTCCAGGTAAGGGTAAAGCCTGACCCGCTGACTTTGGGTGCCCGGTTCTGCTGATACCTCTGCGTAGTAAATATCGCCCGTGACGTAAATCAGGTTTACTGCCCCGGGCAGCAGACCTTTTTTCAGGTATTCAGTTACTACCTGGTTTAGTTTTAAAGCTCCCCTGCTCCCGCCGTATATTAAAATATTTATCCCGTCGGGGTCCAGGTTAAAATGGCGGCATCCTTCCTGCCTGCTCATCGTTGCAACTTCGGAAGCACGAGGATTGCCGGTATAGAAAACCCTGCTAAAACGCGATATTCTTTTTTCGGTTTCAGCAAAAGAGATACAGACCCTTTTCACAAATGGGGCCAACCTGCGATTAACCAGTCCGGGCAGGGCATTTTGTTCGTGCAGGACGACAGGGTAGCCCTTCAGAAGGCCCGCAATAACCAGGGGCGCTGCAACGTAACCGCCTGTTCCGAGAATTACATCGGGCCTGTATTCATTAATGACCCTGGAAACCTGCTTTAACCCGCGGAATAAATCAACCGCTACCGGCCCGAGCTGTTTCAAATTGCGCTGGAAACCGCGAACCGGGACAGTTTTAAGGGTAAAGCCCGCTGAGGGGACTATTTTACTTTCCAGGCCTTTTTCCGTTCCGACAAAGAGAATTTCGATAGTGCTGTCTTCAGCCTGCGCATAACGGGCTAAAGCCAGGGCCGGATAGATATGGCCGCCTGTTCCTCCACCACCGATTAATAGTTTCATCGCTTAAGCTCTCCCCTGAGCCCGGCTTGCAGCCCGGCCGTGTTTAGATATATTCATTAGAATACCGATGCTGAGCAGGGTAAAAAACACCGAACTGCCGCCTGCGCTGATCAGGGGCAGGTTTATCCCCGTAACCGGCACAGAACCGGTGACTACCCCAACATTGATCAGGACCTGGGCGGCGATAATGAAGGTAATACCCCCGGCCAACAGGCTGCCGAATAAATCAGGAGCCCTCTGGGCCACCTGGAAACCGCGCCAGATTAAAACCAGGTAGAGCAGCAGCACCAGGACTCCGCCAATGAAGCCCAGCTCTTCGCCGATAATGGCGAAGATAAAGTCATTTTGCGGTTCGGGCAGGTAAAATAATTTTTGCCTGCTGCGGCCCAGTCCCGCCCCGAAAATATGACCCGGGCCAAGGGCGTAAAATGACTGGATAATCTGGTATCCGGATACGCTGGGATCTGCCCAGGGATCGACAAATGTAAAGAGCCGCTGAACCCTGTAGTCATCTTTGATGGTAAAGTAAGCCAGCGGCGGAAGTGACACCAATGTAAGCCCGAACATCTGGGCTACGGGCATCCCGGCAAAGATAATGACCAGGGCACTTGCAGCCAGGACAACAATTGCCGTGCCCAGGTCGGGCTGAAACTGGATCAGGAAAAAGGCAATTGCTACAAAGAACAGGGGCACGAAACTGCCGGTCCAAAAACTCCTTAAATTCAGCCTGCGGCTGCTCATATATGCCGCTGTAAATATGACAAAAGCCAGTTTGCTGAATTCGGAAGGCTGAAGAATAACCGGGCCGAAAACCAGCCAGCGCCTGGCTTCTGTACCCAATTCAGATCCGAAACTGCTGAAAACAAGACCCAGCAGGGCAAAATTCAGGATAAGAATAATTATGGAAAAACGCTTATAGATTTTATAATGAATACGTGAAAGCGCAAACATGGCCAGCAGCCCGAGGCCGACCCACATCGCCTGGCGCCTGAGGTAGTGATAAGGGTCCCCCGTGCTTTCCACGGCGACGACAAAGCTGGCGCTAAAAACCATGATCAAACCGAGTGCCAGCAGCAGCAGGGTGACCAGAAGTAAAACGTGATCGTAATTGCGGGCCGGACTGTTTGCCGCCATCAGGTACTCCCTCCCCTGCCGCTTTTTGCACCCCGTGGGGTGCGGACCAGCTGCTTAAAAAGGCTGCCCCTTGCTTCGTAATCAGTAAACATGTCCCAGCTGGCGCAGGCCGGTGAAAGCAGCACCAGTTCTCCGTCCTTCGCTTCCACACGGGCGGCCGAAACAGCTTCCTCCAGGCTGTCTACCTTTATATAGCTGCTAAAACCGGCTTTTTTGGCTGCTTCGGCAAGCCGGTCTTTCGTCTCGCCTAGCAGGATAAGCAGGCGGATTTCCCGGGGCAGCAACGCTGCCAGTTCAGAAAAATCACTGCCTTTTTCTTTGCCCCCGGCAATCAGGATTTTTTTACGGCCCGGAAAAGCCTGCAGCGCCTTTATGGTCGCCCCCGGGTTAGTTCCCTTGGAATCGTTGATATAATCAACGCCATCGATGCTGGCGACATGTTCCAGGCGGTGTTCAATAGCTTTAAAAGTGCGCAGCACGCTACCGATAGACTGCAGGTCTGCCCCTGCAGCCCAGGCCGCCGCTGCAGCAGCAAGAGCGTTTTCAATGTTGTGGCCGCCCGGGAGGGCAATTTCAGAAAGCGGGCAAATTTCAAGCGGGCTTTCGTTCCCGTTATAAAGGGTGACCAGGCCCTTTTCAAGGCCTACCCCTGTTACTACCGGGCCCCTGTTAAACCAGAGCACGCTTCCTTTTAGCGTGTCTTTCAGGGAGGCAACCTTTTGATCGGCTGCGTTCAAGACCGCGTAGTCACCCTCACCCTGGTTTTCAAAGATCCGCACCTTTGCCTGGAAATACTTTTCAATGCTGCCGTGGTAATCAATGTGGTCTTCGGCAAAATTGAGAAATACTGCCACTGAAGGGCGCAGGTGGCGAATGTTTTCGAGCTGGAAGCTGCTCAGTTCAGCGACTATGGTCCCCTGGGCGCTGACTTCACTGATTACCCCACTTAAGGGATTTCCGATATTCCCGGCCGATACCACCGGCCCGAGGCGAGCTTCTTTAAGCATTGCGGTAACCAGGGCCGTAACGGTGGTTTTACCGTTTGTACCAGTGACACCGACCAGGGGTGCTTTGATGAAAGTATAGGCCAGTTCTACTTCCGAGATTACAGGAACGGCCAGTTCTTCAGCTCTTTTAAACAACTCCAGGTCCGGAGGCACGCCCGGGCTCTTGATGACCAGGGATAGTCCGGGAGTGACCAGTTCGGGCGGGTTTCCACCGCTGACCACCGTTACGGCAGGGTATCTTTCCAGCCGGGCCAGCTCCGCATCGAGCAGGGCAGGATGTTTTTGATCAGTGACCGTGATCCCGGCCGCTCCGCTTTTACTCAGCAGGTCTACGGCAGCCATCCCGCTGCGGGCCATGCCGACAACCAAAACCTCTTTTCCCTTAATTAAATCGATCACTTTTCTGCCCCCTAAACTACCCGCTGAATTGACGGCTTACGGATAGAATTCCGATAACGGCAAAGACCAGGGCTGCGCCCCAGAAAGCGTGCACAACCCGCCATTCAGACCAGCCCTTCAATTCAAAATGGTGGTGGAGCGGGCTCATCCTTAAAATGCGCCTGCCAAATAACTTAAAACTGATTACCTGGGCAATAACTGACAGGGCCTCAATTACAAATACCCCGCCGATTACCAGCAACAGCAGCTCGGTTTTTGTCAGCACCGCCAGGGCGGCAAAAGCCCCTCCCAGGGCCAGGGAGCCGGCATCACCCATGAAAAGGCGGGCCGGGTTGCGGTTGTAGATTAAAAATCCCAGGGAGCCGCCTGTTAATGCTGCAGCAAATATGGCAATTTCGCCTTGTCCCGCAAGCCAGGCAATATAAATATAGGCAGCCATTGCAATAACCGCTGTGCCCGCCGCCAGGCCGTCAACCCCGTCTGTTAGATTGACGCTGTTACTGGCCGCTGCAATAATCAGGAAGATTAACAGCGGGTAAAAAAAGCCAAGATCAAATTCCAGGTTAATAAAAGGCAGAACAACCTCTGTTGAATAAAGGCCGAGCTGCCGGAGGAAGATAATAAAGAACAGGGCAATAGCTGCTTCGGCAGCCAGCTTGGAACGGGCTTTGAGGCCGAGCGAGCGGTTGTGCGCAACCTTCAGGTAATCATCCAGAAAACCGACCAGGCCGCAGCCTAATGTTACCAGTAAAGCGGCATAAAGCATCGCTGATGAACCGGCCATAATTATGCCGACCAGCGCTGCCGCCAATACAAAAACCACCCCGCCCATAGTCGGGGTGCCTGCTTTGAGCGAATGACTGCTCGGGCCATCATCCCTGATTTGCTGGCCGTAATGTAACTGCTTCATGCGTTTGATAAAAACAGGGCAGGCGATAACAGTAAGCAGAAAAGTTAAAGCTATTGCAACAGCTATGACAGCAGCCATTATCCTCCCGCTCCTTCCTCCTTGATCAGGGAATGAACTATTTTTTCCATCTGCATGCCCCGCGACCCCTTTACCAGCACATACCAGTGTTCATCGAGGGGCTGGTTCTTAAGCACAACAAGGGCTTCGTCATGATCAGTGCAGGGGTAAACAGTCAACCCGGCAATTTTTGCTTCATCTGCACTGACACGGGCCATCTCTCCAACAGTGACCAGTGAGCCTATCCCGCTCCCGGCAGCAAAACGGCCTACAGCTGCATGCGCCTCCCGGGAACCCGGGCCGAGCTCCAGCATATCCCCTAAAACTGCAATTGTCCTGGCCCCTCCCAACTCTGCGAGCACTTTCAGTGATGACCGCACTGAATCGGGGTTAGCGTTGTATGTGTCATCAATAATGGTGGTTCCTTTATGGTTATTTAATACCTGGAGCCGCCCTGCCGTGGCTTCGCTCAGGCGAAGTCCTTTTTCCATCTCCGGCAGGGTCAACCCGAGGATATATCCGACGGTAAGAGCCGCCAGGGCGTTGCCGGCTAACTCCCGTCCGGGTAGAGGTGATTCAAACCACCCCTCCAATTTATCAGGAAAACGCACCCGGAAAAAGCTTTTTTCTCCCCTTAGAGACAACTTTAAGCCTTTTATATCGCCCTGGTTAAAGCCATAATAGTATGCTTTCCCCGGGTAGCGTTTTCTGATTTCAAGGAGGCGGGGATCATCGCCGTTTAGAACGGCTACCCCGCCTGAGCCGAGGTAATCAAGTAGTTCTCCTTTCGCCGCTGCAATAGCCTCAATTGAACCGAGCTGCTCTAGATGCGCTTCGCCGATGTTTGTGATAACGCCGAGCGAAGGCCTGGCTATTTCGCACAGGGTTTTAATTTCACCTGCTGCGGTCATGCCCATCTCGAGCACGGCAGCCTGGTGCTTGTCTTCAAGCTTTAATATGGTCAGCGGCAGACCGATTTCATTGTTCAGGTTGCCGGTTGTTTTCAAAACGTTGTATTTTGCCGAAAGAACACCTGCTGTAAAATCCTTGGTTGTTGTTTTGCCGCTGCTGCCGGTTATAGCGACAACCGGCAGTTTAAACCTGTTCCGGTAGTCTGCCGCCAGCTGCTGCAGGGCTTTAAGAGAATCGTTGACCCCGATTAAAAGAAAGCCGGGGGGAATTTCGGGGTCTGGTGTCCTGGCAAGGTGGTGAAAGGCACCGGCTGCGCCGGCTTTAGCGGCACGGGCAATAAAGAGGTGCCCGTCGGTGCGTTCGCCTTCAAAGGGAATGAAGAAATCGCCAGGCTTAACCTGCCTGGAATCAATAGCGAAGCCCGATACCTGCTGTGCAGGGTTACCCTGCAGCAGTTTGCCTTCACTGGCTTCTATGATTTCGCTTCCCCTGTATTTCACCACGCAACCTCCCCTTTATTGATATCCTGCTGCCAAACACCCCTGGTTAATCTGTATTGTCCACCTGCACAGGGTTCGAGGGGCTGACCCGCATGTAATTCAAGGTGTCTTCCATAATATTTTTAAAGAGCGGGGCGCTGGTATGAACGCCCAGGCGAGGCCCCCTGGTTACCCCGTCAACCGCCACGTAAAGGACCAGGCGGGGCTCTTCAACAGGGGCAAAACCGGCCAGGGAGTAAATATAATCGCTGCTGCTGTAGCTGCCATCGGGGTCAATCTGCTGAGCTGTCCCTGTTTTTCCGGCTGCCCTGTAACCGTCTAAAGCCGCCGCATAACCGGTTCCATCGAGGATAACGCTTTCCATCATTTCAATCAGCTTTTCAGATGTTTCTTCCGAAATTACCTGCCGCACTGCTTCCGGCTGCCCGGTGTAGACAACCTCCCCGTTCTGGTCGCGTATTTCTTTAACCAGGTACGGCCTGTAAAGATAGCCTCCGTTGATCATAGCCGTATAAGCCATTACCTGCTGGATAGGCGTTACCGAAATACCCTGACCGAAGGTAGTTGTTGCCAGCTCCAGGGGACCCACAGCTTCAGTTTCGAAAATCAAACCGCTGCTCTCTCCCGGGTAATCAATGCCGGTCGGCCGGCCAAACCCAAAAGCTTCAATATACCGGTATAGTTTTTCACGGCCCAGTTTATGCCCCAACTCAATAAAGGCAGTATTACAGGAACCTCCTACTGATTCAAAAAAAGTAATATCGCCATGCCCGCCGCGTTCGACAGTCCAGCAGTTTAACTGTACCCCGTTGACAACTGTATGGCCGGAACAATAGTGACGCTCATCGGGATCAAAGATCCCTTCTTCAACCGCCGCAGCCGCGGTAACCATCTTAAATGTTGAACCGGGCTCAAATGATGAGTTGAAAGGGCCGAGGGCCCAGCTTTCCGGATCGTAAGCATCGTATATTTCAGGATAATAATCAGGTTTGGATGCTGCAGCCAGCACTGCCCCGGTCTGCGGGTCTACCACTAAAGCTAAGGCCTGCCTGGGAGCAGCTTCTTCCATCACGCGGTTTAACTCCTTTTCGACAATATGCTGAATGGTCTCATCTATCGCCAGGTGCAGGTCGTAACCCTGCTGCTGGGCAGTAAAACGGCTAAATGTATGGGGCAGCTGATTGCCCCTGCTATCGGCAGGATAAAACATCCTTCCTTCACTGCCGGCCAGATAGTGCTCATAGTATGTTTCCAGCCCGGCCCACCCCTGGTCCATACCGACAAAACCAAGCAGCTGTGAAGCGAGGCTGCCCCCGGGGTAGTAGCGTTTATCTTCATTAAAGAATATTATTCCGGGTAAATTCATTTCGCGCACTGTATCGGAAACCCCGGGTTCAACTTTGCGCTTTATGTAGACCGCGCTGCGGTCCAGCGTGATTAGTTCGTTAATTTTATGGGCGTCCATATCCAAGACCGGGGCCAAAGCGCTTGAAACCTCCCCGGCATCAACGATCTGCGGTGGAATAGCAGCCACAGTATAAACCGAAATGTTCCCGACCAGCAGCCTTCCCTGGCTGTCGTAAATTGAACCGCGGGCCGTGTTGACCGGCATGTTATGATTCCACTGCTCCCAGGCCTGCTCATAGAGTTCTTCGGCCCGGACGATCTGTATCCAGGCTAACCGGCTGATTAAAAGCAGTGTTGCCAGCACGGTCAGAGCGAAAACTATAATCAGCCTTTTTCTGACAATAGCCCTGGTTACCGGAAATTCGGCCATCAAGCTCACTCTCCCAATTAGTTTGCAGTATTCCTACCGGCAGTAATCACTCTCAGCTGACCTAAGCCGGGTTCAGTCATGCCCAGTTCATCACGGGCAATCTGCTCTATGCGACCGATAGAACTGAGCTTTGCAGCTTCAAGCTCGAGATCGCGGGATACCTCCGTCACGGCTGCCAGTTCGGCACGGGAACTGCTCAGGCGGTAATTAAGGATGACCAATGATGAGTACTGGCCAACAACGGCAAGGCTGAGTGCGAAGCAAGTAAACAGGATTAGCATTAATTTTACTTTTTTCAGCCTGGTAGCGGGCTGCGGGCTGACTCCCGGCCTTCTGTCCGGTTGAGGTCGCGGAGCGGGACGGTTGGCCTGTTTAAGTTGTCTGGCCTGGTGCATTTTACTCACCCTCTTTCTGTTCTGCTTTTTTTATTCTTTCAGCAGCCCTCAGCCGGGCACTGCGCGCCCGGTGATTGCTGTATATTTCTTCCTCGGAAGGCTTTACTGCTTTATTTGTGAGCACCTTAAGTTCAGCTTCCTGACGGCAGATGCAGGGCATATTACGGGGACAGCTGCAGTGCCCTGATTTCTCCCTGAAATAATGCTTGATCAGCCGGTCTTCCAGGGAATGGTAAGCAATTACGGAAAGCCTGCCCCCGGCGGCAAGGCTGTTGACTGCCTGCGGAAGCACAGCCGAGATGTTATCAAGTTCACGGTTAGTAGCCAGGCGCAAGGCCTGAAATACTTTGCGGGCCGGGTGGCCTCCCTGGCGCCGGTAGCGGGCAGGCACTGCAGCCTTGACTGTTTCGGCCAGCTCCCTGCTGCTCCCGATCGGCCCTTCCTGCTCCCTTTTCCGCACGATATTTGCTGCTATACGCTTTGACCAGCGTTCTTCACCAAACTGGAAAAATATTTCGGTCAGCTGTCCGGCGGAATACTGGTTCACAATATCTTTTGCTGTCAAAGAGCGGCGGCGATCCATGCGCATATCAAGGTCGCCTTCATGGTGGAACGAAAAACCGCGTTCTGCATCCATTAGCTGGAGGGTTGAAGCTCCCAGGTCGATCAGAATTCCTTCTACCAGGGGATACCCTTTTTCAGCAAGCACTTCTTCCATTTTTGTATAATCCGCGTGGGCCAGGATCAACCGGTCTGCGTAATCTGCCAGCCTCGCCTCCGCCCGCTCCAGGGCAGCGACATCCCAGTCTATCCCGATTAAACGGCCCTTTGGAGATAGTTTTTTCAATATAACTTCGGCGTGGCCGCCGTCGCCAAGCGTGGCGTCAACATAAACCCCGTCGGGTCGGCAGTTCAGGTAGTAAAGCACTTCTTTTTCCATAACCGGCAGGTGCAGCTCAACCACGTAGAACACCACTTTTAGAGATCAAAATCAACCAGTTCCTCAGCGATCTCTTCATAATTATCGTTAGCTTCACCGAAGTATTCTTTCCAGGCAGTTTCATTCCAAACTTCAACGTAATTTGAAACCCCGATAAACATAACTTCTTTTTCTATACTGGCATATTCCCGCAGGTTCTGGGGAATCAGCACACGGCCCTGCTTGTCGGCTTCGACTTCCATCGCTCCTGAAAAAAACAGGCGCTTAAATTTACGGGAATCACTCTTAGTAAAGGGCAGGTGCTTTAATTTCTGCTCCAGACGGACCCATTCAGAGTTTGGATAGACGAACAGGCATTTTTCAAAACCGCGGGTCACCATAAAACGATCACCCAATCCGTCGCGCAGGCGTGAAGGAATAATCACCCGTCCTTTTCCATCCAAAGTATGCTGGTATTCGCCTGTAAACATGTGTTCGCCTCCATATGGGACAATCACAACCACTTTTCACCACTTTACACCACTTTCCTCTATAATTCAACCCCTTTTCCCACATTCCTGCTAAAATTTTTAAAAAAATATAAAAACAAGAGGGAATTATGTAGTAAATTCCTCTCATTTGACATTTATTAACTCTTCGGCGCCTTTGTTCTCCTGGCAAACGCAGCCTTCGTCCTTATGCGCTGCTGGTAGCGGCTTGCTCTCTGATCGCTGCGCGCTGAAGTAGAACGGCAGCGCTTCAAGCGCTCCTGGTAGCGGCTTACTCTCTGATCGCTGCGCGCTGAAGTAGAACGGCAGCGCTTCAAGCGCTCCTGGTAACGGCTTGCTCTCTGATCGCTGCGCGCTGAAGTAGAACGCTTCATCAGCAGCCTTTCGCTCGGGATTCCCTCTCGATGGGTTCATCCGGAACCCTCGTGAGGCGGCCCGCC
>SKOR01000086.1 GCA_007119965.1 Syntrophomonadaceae bacterium | reverse complement strand
GCACATACGATAGTTGAACTGAACCGTAATTACTCGTCAAAACCGGTTATGGCCGTTTACATGGGCGGCAAAACGCTTAGTGAAGGCAAAGCTTACTTAACCGATCATAATATCCCTGCTTTCACCTTCCCTGAACCTTCAGTCCAGGCCCTGGAAGGGTTATTCAGATACAATGAACACCTCAGGGCTCCAGAATCAAAAACAGTTGAAGAGCTGCCCGGCATAGAGATGGAAGCTGTCCGCAAGACCCTGAACGAAGTATTTGCCGATCGGCGGGTTGTCCTGTTAGGGCACGAAGCTTCGGCTGTCATGTCGGCTTACGGCATTCCTAACAGCAAGATATATCTTGCCGGGACTGAGGACGAAGCGGTTCAGATTAGCGGCACCCTTGGTTATCCTGTCGCGTTAAAGATATCCTCTCCTCGCATTGCCCATAAAACAGATGTCGGCGGTGTTGAAATAGGTCTGCACAGTGAAAAAGAAGTCAGAAGAGCTTATCAACGAATCATGGAAAAAGTAACCCATTTTTTACCCGAAGCACCCATTTACGGCATTGAAGTTCAGGATATGGTTGATGACGGCGTTGAGGTAATCGTCGGGATGTCCAGGGATATTCAGTTCGGACCACTACTCGTTTTTGGCCTCGGCGGAATATATGTTAACCTGATTGAAGATGTCAGTTTCCGCCTGGCTTCATCCCTGACTTCAGTGGAAGATGTCCGGAAGATGATCTCCGAAACTAAGTCTTACAGCCTCCTTAAAGGCTACCGCGGTAAAAAGCCGGCAGATTTAGACTCTTTAACCGACACCATCCTGCGGACTGCAAGGCTGGTTACCGACTTTAAAGAAATCACAGAAATGGACATCAACCCTGTGCGCGTCCATCCAAAAGGATCAACCGCCCTTGATGTCAAGATTACCATTGAACAGAAGGAATAAGAACCTGACGAGGTGATTAAAATGAAAGCGATCTATTTTACCGGAAAGGCAGGCGGTGGCAAAACAGCAGCCGCACTGGGTATCGGCCTTAAGCTGCGTGACAGAGGTTTAAAGGTTTCATATTTTAAGCCGGTCGGTTTTCGCAGGGGTACCGTCAAAAAGGATGATGACGATGTAATGCTGATGCGCGATGTCTTTGATCTGCCTTTTCCCAGCGAGATAATATCGCCAATTACTGTCAACGCCCATTACCTGACCGCACGTTTCATGAAAGATGACAAAGAATTTTTCCCCCGCCTTGAAAATGCCTTTAAAAAATGCGCTGAAGGGTACGATGTGGTTTTGATAGACGGCAGTATTGAGCCTTATGTGGGCCACAACCAGGGACTTGATGATTTCAGACTGGCGGCCGGGCTGGGGGCAGCAACCCTGCCGATTATTAAAGCCAATGACGATTTTGATATTGACCAGAACCTTTTTTACCTGGATATCTGGTCAGACAGGAATATTGAAATAATCGGCGCCATCTTTAACAATGTCACCCAGGCCCAGTGGAGTAAATGCAACAGTATTTATAAACCGCTGGTCGAAGAAAAAGGACTCGATGTCCTGGGTGTTATCCCCTGCCAGGTGGAAATATCTTCACCGACCGTGGCTGAATTTTTTGATGTTTTGCACGGCGAGGTTTTAGCCGCCCCTGATCACATGAACCGCCTGGTCGAGGAAGTTGTAGTGGGGACAATGACCATCGAAAGCGCTCTCGGTTACCTGCGCAGGGCGCCCAATAAAGCATTAATTACCGGCGGCGACCGCAGCGATATGGCCCTGACGGCGCTTGAAACAAGTACATCTGTAATTATTTTCACAGGAGGGCTTTACCCTGATGTGCGGGTTTTATCCCAGGCTGAAGAAAAGGGTGTCCCGGTAATCCTGGTCCATGAGGATACCTACACTACCGTTGAAAACCTGCACAGCGTCTATCGCAGTATCCACCCTCAAAACCAGGAAGCGATCAAGATAGTTAAAAACACGGTGGATCGGTACCTGGACTGGGATAAAGTTTTCTCTTTCATTGACAAATAGGTTTCAACATAAAAAGGTGCAGCCCGGGCCGCTTTTTAAAGGGGCTTCATTAGCGCTGAACGGGTAATCCCCAAAACTTTAGACACCTCAGATAAAGAGCTAACAGCCTGCCGGCCGTTAGCTCTTCCGCACTTAGTTGATCTATTGCTGCTTTTTATTAATCTCGTCTTTTAACAATCATCACATCTGTCCTGGCACAGTGAGCTACCTTATTGCTGACGCTGCCCAAAAACAGCTCTTTCAGGCCTCCCCTTCCCGTATCACCGATCACAATCAGGTCATAGCCCCCATCTTCTGCCACGGTACAGATAGTGTCAGCAGGCTTGCCGGCCTTCAGGCTGGTTTCCACATCCAAACCTTCTGCTTCAAATAGCTTTTGTGCATTCTCAAGGCCGAATTCTGCTTCACTTTTAATTGAATTGTAGAGAGTTTCAACTTCTTCCCTGGAGAGGCCCTCCGTCCCTTTCAGGAGGGGCATCTCTTCAGCAATCGAAAGGATGGTCAGTTTTGCCTGCATTGCCCTGGCCATGGGAATGATCTTTTGCAGGGACTGCAGGGAATAATCCGATCCATCGGTTGCCAGAAGTATTTTATACATCTTTAAACAGCACCTTTCAATGTTTTCTTAAGCCGCACTGTCCTGCTTTAAGACCCGCTCTGCGAGGTATTCAATGGTAAAGATACCGCCGACCAGGGCCAGGCCGATCAGGTCCCAGGACCAGCTGGTTTCCATCAACATCACTGAACCGACAAAAAGAATTATGCGGTGCCACCAGGGTATTTTGCGCACAAAGTAACCCTGCATAGCCGCACCAAGCCCTGCGCAGGCAATAAAAGCTGTCGCACAGGCAAGGATGATCTCAGGAACAGGCCCCTGCAGGAGCAGGGCCGGCCCCAGGATAAAGGCAAACGGAACAATGTAGGCAGTTATACCCATCTTGAATGCCTCTATACCCGTTGTCAGCGGGTGTGCCCCTGCTATGCCTGCTGCGGCATAAGCCGCCAGGCCGACCGGGGGGGTAATATCGGCATCGGTGCCAAAATAAAGGATAAACAGGTGAGCGCCCAGCAGCGGCGCGCCGAGTGCCACCAGGGCCGGTGCAACCAGGGTGGCCAGGATAATATACTTGGCCGTTGTCGGGACTCCGATACCGAGAATCAGGGAAGCGATCAGGGTGTAGAAGAGCCCTGCCAGAAGGTTGCCGCCTGCTAACAGCTCAATCAGGGTTGAGAATTTTAAACCCAGGCCGGTCATCGTCACCATACCGATAATAATTCCGGCCACTGCACAGGCTGCGACGACCTCGAGAGCCTTCTGCACCCCTGTCAGAAGAGCTTCATATATTTCTTTAGGTCCCATCCGTGTGCCGGGCTTTATCCAGCTCAGGGCGATAGTTGCCAGTAGAGCAAAAAAGACAGCCCTTGAAGGAGATAAGCGCATAACAAGCAGTGTCACGAGAATAATGAGGGGCGTAAAGTAGTAAAAACCGTCTTTTAAAACCTGCCATAGGTTAGGAAGGTCTTCCTTGGGCACGGGAAGCAGGTTTTCCTTTAAAGCCCGGTAGTGAACCATAAAAAAAGTGGTAATAAAATACAGCAGGGCCGGGACTATGGCCGCGACCATAACAGTGACATAGGGAACCCCGATATATTCAGCCATTACGAAGGCGGCAGCGCCCATGACAGGTGGCAGGATCTGCCCGCCTGTTGAAGCATCAGCTTCCACACCTGCGGCGAAAGCCGGCTTATAGCCCAGCCGTTTCATCAGGGGGATGGTAAATGTCCCGGTGGTTACAACGTTGGCGGTTGAACTCCCGGTAATTGAACCGATAAACCCGCTGAACAAAATAGCCGATTTACCGGGACCACCCACATACTTCCCCGTCAAAGCGAGGGAGAGATCGCGGAAAAATACTCCTGCTCCCGCCCGGTCAAGGAAGGAGCCGAAAATTATGAAGAGCAAAATAAATCGCGATGACACCCCGAGCGGTATGCCGAATATACCGGCATCGGTAAGGTATAGAAAAGGAAAAATGCGGGAAATAGTGTAACCCCTGTGCATGAGCAGTCCCGGCATGGCCTGTCCGAAATAAGCATAAATTAAAAACAGGACGGCAATAATGACGATCGGCCACCCAACCGTGCGTCTGCCTGCTTCAAGGACAACCAGGGTCAGAAGGCCACCCAGGACAATATCGATGTCTGTCGGGGCTCCGGCCCTGCCGGCGATGGCATCGAAATTCAAAATAACATACATGCCGATAACAACGCAGGCTAAAACAAGCAGGATGTCAACTATGGTTGGTTTATCCCTTGGAGAATTTTTAAATGCAGGGAAATACAGAAATATGAGGCTGCCGAGCAGCATCCAGTGGATATTACGAAATAGCAGGGCAAAGGGAGCGCCAAAGTAAGCTGTATATATATGGTAGAGCGCAGTACCTACAGCAATTGTTGCTGCAATGTAGTACCACGTCCCGGTAAAATCCCGGTGTTTGCCAGCCAACGCTTCTTCAATCAGGTCGTCTTTCTTTTTTTCCATAAACTTTCCAATTGGCATAGCCTGCAACTCCTTTTACGGGATCAAATTAACCGATTATGCCTGTCACTGTCGATCAACCCGAATGATCAACAGGGTTCCTCCCGGCGCCAGCCGGTTCAGGACGATAACCTGATCACCCAAAACTATCTCCTGTGGAACTGTCCGGGCGATCCTCAGCGCCAACTCCTCAAAAACCCTGTCGTAACCGCTGACAGTAACATCCTTGTTATCAAATGAAAACTGGTATCCCGAGCCAGCTTCCAGGCCCGCACCGAACCAGGAATATTTTTCTTCAACCAGGTGCAGCCCGTCTGAACGGATTTCAAAAACAGCGCTAATCGGCGTAGCATCTGCAGAATGAATATAATTTAAAATCAATCTATCTTCAATTTCTACCTGCTGCCGGTAGAGAATCTCTTCTGAACGGCCTTCATAAAAAGAAAGATAATAGACAGACGGGTGCCCTCCCTTGAACAGGAAGACACCCGCTGCAATAATTACAAATACCAGGCTTAGAAGGAGCCATTTGCTTAGTGATGGCCTGCTTCTAGTATGGGAGACAGGCAAGCTCGGTTCCTCCCGTATATCCAATTAACTTACTGCTGCTCTTCAAAGTAGCGCTCAGCACCCGGATGGAATGGAACCGGAGCCTCAGCTGCCAGGGTTACCTGGAAGTTTTGCGCAATTGGGTGGATACCGATCAGCTCATCTAAGGAATCCGGATGAAATACAGCAGATACGAGATCGTAGACCAGCTGCTCATCCATATCTTCATGCACCAGCATCAGGTTGCCGACAGTTAAAGCAGGCACATCTTCTGTCAGACCGTAATGCCCTTCAGGAATTGCACCCGGGGAGAAGTAGGGATAGTCAGCGATAATCGCATCCATCAGGTCTTCACTCATCGGTACGAATTTAACATCCCTGGCGGCCATGATCTGATCTACAACAGCTGCCGGAGAAGCAAAGTTATAGAATACAGCGTCAACCATCCCGTCTGTCAGGGCTTCTGCAGCCTCGGGCTGGGAGTAGTTAACGGTGTTAACTTCATCCAAAATCCCTGCAGCTTCAAGGATAATATACGAAGTAACTTCAGCGCCGCTGCCCGGAGCGTCTACACTAACAGTCTTGCCTACCAGGTCTTCAACACTTTCAATACCCGAACCTTCAAGAGCAATCAGGTGCTGCTGGGCAGGGTACATTGAAAAGAGGGTGCGGATGGGCAGCTCACCATCTTCTTCAAAAGCTTCTTCACCGACATAAGCATCCCATGCTACATTAGCCATGGCCATACCCATTTCTGATTCGCCCCTGGCTACCAGGCGGCAGTTCTCGACCGATGCGCCGGTGGTTTCGGACATTGCTGTCGCGCCTTCGATCCTGCGCTCAAACACATAAGCCAACCCGGCGCCTAACGGGAAGTAAACTCCACCCGGGCTGCCTGCAGCGATTACGATAAAGATATCTTCATCGACAGGGTCATCAACTGGTTCTTCGTCAACCGGTTCCTCAACAACCTCTTCAGCAGGCTCGCAGCCCATTAACGCAAAAAGCATAGTCAGAACCAAAAATATACTCAACATACAAGTAACTTTCTTTTTCATCTTATGACCTCCTCAAATTTTTCAGATAGCCTCATCAACAGTTTCGATCTTGCGTCACCGGCCTTGCCGCTTCCTCCTTTCGGACATAACCCGGCCTATGGAGGAAATGGATAAGCTCTTTATTTCCTTGGAAGTAAGTCTGGGCTGGCAAAGCGGATAAAACAAAATCCTTGCTCTAAGCCGGGCCCTATTCAGGGGTGGTCTCAACAGGTCTAAAGTTGCAAATCAACAGAGAACAACCCTCCAATAGGCTCGCGCACGCTGAGCTCACCTCCTTTAAAAACTGATATTTCAATCTATTAAAGAATATTTCCCTAAAATATTATTTTCAACATTAATCAGGTATATCCTTTTTTTTTAGCGAACAATCGCAATATGTTAGTTTTCATAACGCAGGACTTTGTTTTCCCAGGTCCTGATCATGATATAGTCTTTGCCGCTGCTAACCATGTATTCTGGCAGCATCGGAGTTTTACCCTGGCCAAGCGGGGCGTTGACGACAAAGGTCGGCACGGCAAGGCCCGATGTGTAACCGCGTAGTTTTTCCATGATCTCGATACCCTCTTCAACCTTGGTCCGGAAATGGGAAGTGCCTTTGACAGCCTTGGCATGGAATATATAATATGGGCGGACCATGGCCTGCAGTAAATCCTGGTTAAGTTTGCGGATAACGAAAGGATCGTTGTTAACTCCTTTGAGGAGAACAGTCTGGTTGCCAAGGCTGACTCCTGCCCGGGCCAGTTTAAAGCAGGCTTCCCGGGCTTTCGGGGTAACCTCCAGGGGATGATTGTAGTGTGTATTAACATAGAGCGGCAGGTGCTCCGAGAATATATTACAGAGCTCGTCATCAATTCTTTGCGGCATGGTCACCAGGGTCCGCGATCCGAAACGCTTAATTTCAACGTGGGGAATCTGATCAAGTTCATCCAGCAGCCAGGCGATGGTCTGGTTGTCCTGCATGAAGCCGTCCCCTCCGGTCATTAATATATCGCGGACCTCTTCATTTTTACGGACGTACTCCAAGGCTTCTTCCAGGTGCTCGCGGGGGGTTGCAAAATCCTTTTCTCCTATTGCCCTCCTGCGCTGACAGTGACGGCAGTACATGGCGCACTGGTTGGTAACTTTAATGATCAGGCGGTCAGCATAACGGCGGGTAATAGCCGCTGTGGGCGAGGTGTATTCTTCTCCCATCGGGTCATCGTGTCCACCCTGGTCGAGGTGTTCTTCGATTGTCGGGATACACTGACGTTTGACCGGATCATCTGGGTTGTCCGGATCGATCAGGCTCAGGTAATAAGGGGAAACGGCCCAGCGGTATTGGGACCCGGTTTTATCAATATCAGCAACCTCTTTTTTATCCAGGGGAAGCAGTTCCTTCAAAACCTTAGTGGTCGTAATGCGGTTTTTTAGCTGCCAGCGCCAATTATCCCAGTCGTCATCTGATGCTTTAAAATACTCCTTGATCCTTTTTTGGTTTTCCAGAATCTGCGGCCATTGTTGAAAACCGGTTGGCATGGTTTTCACTGCTTCCCGGTAATCATTTACCGCTCCTTTCAACTCTTCCGCCCGCTTAAGGGCAATCTCCTGCTTTTCCTTTATGCTTTTTTCAGACTCCATTTTTTCCTGTTTACCTCCCGGTTACTTATTATTCGCATTATTTTCTACCTAGTATACTTACTATCCATTTTTATGTCAAAAAAATAAAAAGAGATTCCAGGCGCATTCCCCCCGGAACCTCTTCATTATTATCTTCCTGAGCTTAGTTTAGATCGTAAAAACCTGTTCTGGCGGTACCGCTTCTTCTGGTAGTTGTCTCCCAGACTTCTGCGTAACCATCGACACGCATTGTATCGGTCATAAAACCTTTAACTTCAGTGTTTCTTTTTGTCGTGCCGCCTGTGTTTCCAAAATGATTGGTAACCTTAAGGTAGTCGCCGTCAGAGCCGGTAGTCGAACTGGCCCACTGCCTGATATAACCGCTTTCGCCGGGATTCATTTCCACCCCGGTCTGGACAAGGGCCCTGTTCCGTAAATCAACTGTACTGAGTATCCGCATATATTCGCCTTCTGCTGCATCCAGAGCAGTAGTTCCTTCAAATCTGGCAGCAAGGTTAACCGTTTCATACGCCGGATCACCTTCGTAAACCGCTGCAGAAGCACTGGTCCGCACAGAGTGGTTGCCACTTACATCACCGACTCCACTTACCTGGAAGTTAATACTTCCACCGGAAAAAGTAACTTCTTTTTCATGAAAAACATCGCCAATGTACTTAAAACCAACGGCTGTATACTGGCTAACGGCCGCCAACGCCGGAATGGCAAATACTAATAAGACCAATGCTGTCATTGCTGCTGCAAATAATACCCGTTTCTTCATCTAGCGGGCACATCCTTTCATTTTGAATCTCTGCTCACTACATTTTTGTTTCTTATCCTCCCCTTTCCCGGTAATATAATGGTCGGAGCGAAAGGATTTGAACCTTCGACCTCTTGACCCCCAGTCAAGCGCGCTACCAAGCTGCGCCACGCCCCGATGATATAATTCATAAATATAGTTGTCTTATCAATTCTTAGACTATTTTAATTCAAGGGACCTGAAAAGTCAACAATTCCTTCTGCTTCCATCTACCGGAATAATCTGATCCTCGGGAAGGAATATCCGTCGACAGGGCGGAATATATTATTCGCGGGAGGTTATAGCCTGATGACCGGTGTACTTATAATCGCGCTCTCTTACCTGGTTGGTTCGTTTCCGTCTGCATTCATTTTTAGCCGCCTGTTCAAAAAAATAGATATCCGGTCCGAGGGGTCCGGTAATGTCGGCGGCATGAACACCTACAGGTCTGCGGGCCTATTACCAGGGATCCTGACGATCATTTTTGACATTTTAAAAGGAGTTCTGGCAGTGATGCCCTCCATTGCTCTGCAGATGGATCAGCCTGCTGTTTTTGCCTGCGCTTTTATGGCCGTCCTTGGCCATAATTACAGCCTTTTTTTAAGATTCAGGGGCGGCAAGGGCCTGGCCACGGGCCTGGGCGTATTTATCGCCCTTTCGCCTTCCACCATTGTTTTCACAGTCCTCTGCGCGATTATCCTGAGCCTGGTTTTAAAGGATGCCAATACCGCCTTTGGTAGCGCCGCTTTAAGCATCCCGGTAATTTTAGGGGTGCAGTACGGGCAGTGGGATTGGGTTTTATTCGGTTCAGGCATTGCTGCGTTGATAATCATTAAGCATATTCCCGACTACCATGCCTACATTCAGGGCAGGCGTCAATTACGCTGATCCGGATGGCCCGCTAAATCCGCCGCCCATATTTGCCGGACAAAATACTATGCTTGCACCTGCTTAAGCATTCAACCGGAATTGCTGATTTTCGGGCAGCTGTAAACGAAACAGCCCCCTATATTTTAAAATAGCTGAACATTTGTCCAAAATTAATACCTGCGATAATTTTATTGCTGTACTGGCTGTAAAGCTGCCGGTTCCCTTCCATCAGGTGGGACGATTTTATGCCGTGCGATATGGAGAGAAATGTTTCAATGTATGCGGCCAGTTGATCACAGGCCTTGATAATCTCGCCATCCAACGGTGAAAAATGATCGCGATTAAATTTATTGTTTATATCTTCAGAACTGACGATTTTCATTTCTTTGCCATCGATTATTTTACTGGCAAATTCATTCTCGGTAAAATATTTCAGCTCTTTATGCCAGGCCACGGGGAGCAGCGGAAATATCCTTTCTTCGAGCTGCCTGTGCTCAATGTCTTTGATTATTTCTTCAATGCCCGCCACTGAACGTTTAACCGGTGAAACAATATCCCTGGTCAGCACCTCTGGCAAGTCGTGAAAAAGGGCGGCAAAATAATTATTATAAATACGTTTTGAGCAGGCATTTAATTCTACGGAACAGAGATAGCTCATCATCGCTACGATCAGCATGTGCCCCATAACAGAAGTTTTCGGCACGCGGGGTGACTGAGCCCAGCGCTGCTGGAAGCGCAGCTGACCGACCAGGTCCAGGAAATTGGCGGTTTTTTTGCCCAGGGCCAGCTTTTGGACCCCGGCCAGGTCGTAATGTTCTTCAATTTGATCGGCAATCGTTTTCTTGGTCTCCTCCAGGCCGTAGAGGCCTTCATTCAGGCGGTAAATAATATTAAATTCCCAGTTGGTGGCCAGGTAATGAGCAGCTTTGAGAATCCTTTTCTCAAGGTTATCGTGGTTTGCAAAAAAGAAATACTGTTCCATTTTGGAAGGAAAGTCATTGCGCAGGTCGGTAACTTTATCCTCAAGTTTTTCAAGCACCCAGCGGTTAAGCTGGTCCCCTTTTTCAGCCATCAGCCTGTAATAGATTGGCGGTTTAATATCGGTCAGGACTATCCGGTGCAGGAATTCAAAAAGCCCGCCCTCGATTAAACGCGGCCAATCAATGACCACTCCGCGGTCAGATTCTTCAATCCTGGCCAGGACGTAGGCATAAACCATCTTATGAGCCTGCTTGTCGAGTTCAGAAAAATGTTCGGGTCGGATATGATCATTCCAGCGCTGGATGCTAGCCGCTTCAAACAATAATTCGAACAGTTCTTTTCTAATCACAGCAGCACAACCTTTCTGCCTGATAATTGCAGATCGCTAACTATGTTTTGCTGCCCAGTTTTGACTCTGTGCCCCTGAACAGCCTGCCGATGTTTTCGTGATGCCGGCCGGCAATCAGGGCAGCTGTTGCCAGCCCGAAAATTATATAGGGTAGTCCGTAACCAAATACCCAGAAGAACAGGGGCACTGAAAGGGCTCCCAGGATCGAGCCCAGGGAGACATAGCGGGTAATGGCTACTACCAGGATGGCAATGGCTACCAGGGATAAGGCCGCCCAGCCGGACAGCGCCACCAGGACGCCAATGCCGGTTGCAGCAGCCTTTCCGCCCTTAAAACCGAGGAATACAGGGTAACTATGGCCGATTAGGGCTAAAAATCCGGCCGCAAGGTAAACCACGGGCAGATCAATGACTGCTTTGGCCAGCAGGACGGCAGCAACCCCTTTAAGCATGTCTAGAATAAAAACGGGAAGCGCCGCTTTCCAGCCCATTACCCGCAGCACGTTGGTCGCGCCGATATTGCCGCTTCCGTAATTCCTGATATCGGCTTTATTGAGTGCCCGGGTTAACAGGTAGCCGAAAGGCAGCGAACCGATCAGGTACGCTGCTACCAGGACAAATACGGTCAAAACAATGAAAATCATGCTTTACTCACCCCTGCGCTGTCTTCTTTTAAATTTAACGATAATCGGTGTCCCGCTGAAATCGAATGAGTCACGCAACCTGTTTTCCAGGTAACGTCGATATGAAAAATGGATCAGCTCCGGTTCATTGGCGAAAAAAACAAAGGTAGGCGGCTTAACTTCGGGCTGGGTAACATAAAATATTTTAATCCGTTTGCCTTTAACTGTCGGGGGCGGGTTAACAGCAAGGGCATCTTCAAGCAGTTCATTTAACAGCGAGGTCGATATCCGCTTATGCTGTTCCTGCCAGGTATGCATAACCAGGGGGAATATTTTTTCCAGCCGCCATCCCGTCAGGGCAGAAACAAACACTACGTGGGCATAGGGGACAAACCCGAACAGGCGCCTCAGGTTGTTCAAAAAATTTTCGCGGGCATCTTCTTTTCCCCGCACCAGGTCCCACTTGTTTACCACAAAGATTAAACCCCTGCCCGCTTCATCAACGTACCCGGCCAGCCTTTGATCCTGCTCAGTGATTCCGGCTTCGCCGTCGATCAGGAGCAGGGCCAGGTCCGCCCGCTGTACTGCCTTGAGGGAACGCAGCACGCTGTAGTATTCAACGGCTTCCTTAACCCTGCTTTTACGCCGCATTCCTGCTGTATCAATTAAAATGTAGGGCTGTTCTTTATAAGTGAACCGGGTGTCAACGGCTTCCCTGGTTGTCCCGGGCATGGTGCTGACAATAACCCGCTCTTCGCCGAGGATAGTGTTGATCAGTGACGATTTGCCGACATTAGGCCTGCCGATAACAGCCACCTTGATTATATCCTCGTCAGCCGCCTCCTCTTCATCTGCCTGCGGAGGTAGCAGGCTGCAGACTGTGTCCAGCAGTTCCCCGATGCCCCTGCCGTGTGAAGCGGAAACAGGGAGCGGGTCTCCAAACCCCAGGCCGTAAAAATTATACTTTGCATCATCCATCTCGTGGTAATCAATCTTATTTACAACCGGGATCACTGCCTTGCCGCTTCTCCTGAGCATCTCGCCGACCTCTTCATCCAGGGCGGTCAACCCTTCCCTGCCGTCGAGCAGAAATATAATCACCCTGGCTTCGGAAACCGCCAACTCAACCTGGTGCCGAACCATGGTTGTCAGCTCATCGTCGCGTCCAAAGGTCAGGCCACCTGTATCGACAATAATTAAATTTCTGCCGCACCACTCTGAAGCTCCGTAGAGACGGTCCCTGGTTACCCCAGGCACTTTTTCTTCAATCGCCGTCCTGGCGGAGGTAAGGCGGTTAAACAGGGTAGATTTGCCCACATTCGGGCGTCCGACAATGGCAACAAAGTTATCTGTCAATGGTTTGGGCCCCTTTTGATTTCAGACTTGTATCCGCCGGACAGCTTCTCGATTTCAGAAAGAAATTCCAACGGGCCGCTGACAGGGCAAACAGGGATTTTCAATACCTGTTCCACATCTTCAACGGTTAGATCATCCAGAAAGAGGCTGCTGCCCTCTTTAAGCATGGTTTTCGATATAAATACCACATCACCTAAAGCTTTTCCTTCAAGCGCAGTCAACAAATCACTGCCTGTCAGCAGCCCCGAGACAGTGACCTGTTCGCCAAAATATTTATTACTGATAATCTTCAGATCAATTTCCGGATCTTCCGGGCCCGAAAATATGGTGACCAGCTTTTCCAAGAGGGCTCCGGCGGCCGGGGCCGCAGCAATTGTAGCGGTAACGGCCTTTCCCGGGACGGCCCTGTGACGCCGTTCGATTACGGATAATTCATCTAAAAAATGCCTGGCCAGCCCGACACCGTTTTCCAGCTGGGGGTAGCCTTCATACCGGTCACCAGCAGGAACCGGAACCGAGGCCAGGTTATAAAACTCGTCGGCGGCAAAAACAAACCTGGTGCCGCGCTCCTTCAAATATTCCTGCTGCAAAGTCCCGACTTCTTTTAACATCTCCCGGGCTTCTTCCGGGGTATGCTTCCTTAAATTCTCCAGACCTGAGCGGTGCGCTGTTAAACCGATTGGCACCAGGGCAACGCTAAGCACTCCGGGGCCCAGCGCGGCGAGATCGGCTAATGTTCTTTCCATTTCCGGGCCGGTATTGTAGCCGGGACACAAAACTACCTGGGCATGAACCCTGATCCCGTTTTTAACCAGGCGCTGCAGGTTCAAAAGACCCTTTTCAGCTTTTTTTGTCCCGAACATAAGGTTGCGCAGGCCGGGTTTCGTAGTATGCACGGAAACATAAAGCGGGCTGAGCTGCAGCCTGGTTATCCGATCAAGTTCAGGCGCGGTAAGCCGGTTTAAGGTTATAAAATTGCCATACAGAAAAGAGAGCCGGTAATCGTCATCTTTGACATAAAGCGCCGGACGCATCCCCGGCGGGTTTTGATCGACGAAGCAAAATAAGCAGTTATTACCGCAGTGCTGCATTTTTGTTATCGTCGGGGGATTAAACTGCAGCCCCAGGGGTGTTTCAACCTGCTTGGTAATTTTAACCCTGCGCAGGATGCCCTGTTCAGTGAGCAGCAGCAGGCGGAGCTGATCATCTGATTCCATGATCTTATAATCTATGATATCCCCGACTGGTTGATTGTCAATCCGCATCAGCTGCCATCCTGTTTTAATCCCGGCCGCTTCAGCAGGTGAACCCGGTAAAACTTTTTCTATTATTGCCCCTTCGTTTTTTCTCATCTGCTGACTCCCCCAGCTTCCTTCCGGCTAGTTGACAAGTCCCGGGCGCCTGGCAAAAGTATCGGGCCCGAGCCCCCGCCTCTGCATCCACTCTGCTGTATGGCCGGTTATAACCAGCGGCACCTTTTGCATTTCTGCCGGCTTTTTAGCCCCTGCAAGCATTAAAATGATCCGCAGTTCATTTTCAATCCTGTCAATTTTTTTAACCAGGGCTTTACTCCCATATTTAAGCAGGTGGTAGACCGGGTATCCGGCCATGCCGACCGCCCCGGCCCCGAGGGCTAAAGCCTTGGCAATGTCAAGAGCGGTATGCATACCACCCGAGGCAAAGAGGTCTGTTTTTTCTCCTGCCCCAGCGGCTGCTTCTACCAGGCTGATCGCCGTTGGAATACCCCAGGCGCTTAAATCGGCGGGCAGCTTCCTGCCTGAGCGGCTGCTTTCAATGGCCAGGAAATTAGTCCCGCCCCGGCCGCCGACATCGATAGCCGCCACCTTTAACCCTGCCAGTATCCCGGCCTGCTCGCGGGCTATTCCGAATCCGACCTCTTTGGCAATAACCGGCACATCGGCATTAGCAGCAATTTTTCCGATGCGGCCAATCATTCCTTCGAAGTTGCGATCGCCATCTGTCATCAGCAGCTCCTGTGGAGCATTAAGATGGACCTGGAGCCCATCGGCTTTAATCATTTTTATGGCCTTTAAAGCTATTTCAGGGGCGGCATAGGAACCGATATTAGCCCAGATTACCCCGCCGGGGTTAACACGCCTCACCACTTTAAAGCTTGCTTCAGCGGAAATATCCTCAATAGCAGCCATCTGTGAACCGACAGCCATCGGCAGCCCGCACTGACGGGCCACATCTGCCAGGGCGGCATTAATTTTCAGGGCCAGACGGGTGCCGCCTGTAACTGCATTAATAAAAAGGGGCGAACGGAAAGTTCGCCCCAGGTATGCGGCTTCTAAACTGACCCTGCCAAAGTCCTGATCGGGCAGGCAGTTATGGACAAGGCTTATGTCCGAAAAATCGGCCTGGTGAGGCGCATTCTGCATAATATAATAGATATGCTCATCTTTTCGATGCGCCCTGGGCATTTATCCCCGGCCACCTTCCGGCTCAGAATCATCTTGATCTTCCTCTGCGGGAGCCTGCTCTTCTGCATCAGCAGCCTGTCCTTCTTTGAATTCCTTCGTATCGAAGAGATCGCCGAAAACATCGCCGAGTGTAACGTTGCCGTTATCGGCATCGTCACTTTCAGAGCTGCTTGGAGCGACCATCACACCGCTGGCATCCTTGATGCTCAGGCTGATTCTTTTCGCCTTCGGTTTAACCTCAAGTATTTTCACTTCAACTTCCTCGCCCTCGCTCAGGACTTCTGAAGGATGTTTGACGTGGTAATCCGCCAACTGGGATATATGGACCAACCCTTCCACGCCTGGTTTAATCTCTATGAAAGCTCCGAAGTTGACCAGGCGGGTTACTTTTCCGGTGACCAGCTGGTCTGCTTCCAGGTCTGCAATCGCCTTGGTCCAGGGATCAGGCTGGGTTTTTCTGATACTCAGGCTGATCCTTTCCTTTTCGGGGATCACTTCTAATATTTTAACTTCTATTTCATCGCCAACCTGGAGGACTTCCTTGGGGTGCTTTACTCTTTCCCAGGAAAGTTCAGAGATATGAACAAGGCCGTCTATCCCCCCGACGTCAACAAAAGCCCCAAAATCAGTAAGGCGCTTTACCGTGCCGGTTATGGTTGAGCCGACTTTCAGATCATTTAGAGTTGCTTCTTTCTTTTTGGATGACTCCTCTTCCATAACTTTTCTGCGAGTTAAGATCAACTTGCCTTTTTCGCGATCGTATTCCAGGACCTTAAAGCGGATATCCTGGTCTTTGAATTCATTAAAATCAGGAATAAACCTGATATCAACCAGAGAGCCGGGCATGAAACCTTCAATACCTGAACCCAGGTCGACAACTATGCCGGCAGAAACTACCTGCTTTACCCTGCCTTCAAGGATAACCTGGCTTTCCAGAGCTTCTTCGAGTTCCTTCAGCCTTTTATCCCTGGCCAGTCTTTTATGGGAAACGACTACCTTTCCTTCCTGTTCGTCAACTTCTAAAACAGTGACCTCTAGATCATCTTCCGGGCCGAATAAATCAGCCAGGGACTGCCCTTCTTTGAGGTGCACTTCGTTGACAGGAAGAATAGCCTCGGTTTTTGCGCCAATATCAACATAAACCTCTTCGTCAGTAACTCTTGCAACTTTACCGCTAACCTGTTCACCCACCTGGGCAACTTTTAGTTGATCAGCAAAGTCAAATTGCTCCATGTCCTGCTCTTCTTCCTCAGTTACTGCTTCTGGTGCTGTTTCCTGTGCTGCCTCCTGCTGTGCTTCTTCCGGTTCTTCTTTTTCTTCCGCTGTTCCTGGATCTTCCTCTTCTTCCTCAGTTACTGCTTCTGGTGCTGTTTCCTGTGCTG
>SKOR01000090.1 GCA_007119965.1 Syntrophomonadaceae bacterium | reverse complement strand
ACTCAAGGCTGACAGCTTTCAGTTCCAGGGCCAGGGTATCCTCGTAAGATTTCTCGGACATCGGTTCAACAAGGCCGCTTGTACCCAGAACAGAAAGTCCTCCTTCTACCCCCAGGCGGGAATTTAAAGTTTTTCGGGCCAGCCTTTCACCATCGGGGATAGAGATCTCTACCTCTACTCCGCTCCCTTCAGGAAGCACGGAAGCAACCTCTTCCAAAATCATTTTTTCCGGCACCGGGTTAATCGCCGGCCGGCCTACTTCTACCTGCAGGCCCGGCCTGGTAACCCTGCCCACTCCCCGGCCGCCCCTGAGGATAATGCCGGGCGCAGCAGAAGATGCCGCCCGGGCCTTGACCAGCATCCTGTCAGTGATATCGGGGTCGTCACCGGCATCCTTCTGCACGGCACATTCAACCCAGCCTTCACCGAGGGTAACTTCACAGACATCAAGGTTAAGCAGGACACCGGCCGGGGTGTTAATCTCAACTTTTTCAGGCATCTTCCCGCTAAAAAGATAATCAACCGCAGCTTTGGCTGCCGCAGCCGCGCAGCTGCCGGTGCTGTATCCACGCCGCATCCGGCGCCCTCCTGTAAAGGTATACTGCCAGTCCGCAGAATTGGCCATCTCTTCACATACATCCTTTCCAAAAACTGTTCAGCTCACTGTTAGGCTGGCCAGCCTCATTAAAGCATTGATTATGGCCACCGCCACGGTGCTTCCGCCTTTCCGCCCGCGGACAGCAATGTAAGGGAGACCGCTTTTGAGCAGTTCTTCTTTCGATTCCGCCGCTTCAACAAAACCGACCGGCACCCCAATTACAAGAGCCGGCTTTGCTTCTCCTTCTTCCGCCAGGCGCAGCAGTTCGTAAAGAGCGGTCGGGGCGTTACCGATGGCATAAATAGCTTCGGGATACTGCCCGGCAGCCCGCCTTATATTAACAATTGAACGAGTTAGACCTTCTTCAAGAGCCAGCCGACGGGTCTCTTCCTCGGCAACAAGGCACTTAACCTGCGAATCAAATGAATTCAACAGCTCCTTGTTAATCCCTACAGCGATCATATTAGTATCGGTTACAATAACCTGTTGTTCATTCCTGAACAGCTCAAGCGCTTGATCATAAGCGCCGGAAGAGGCCGCAAGCAGATTGGCATACTCAAAATCGGCCGTGGTATGAATAACCCTTTTAACCACTGCCGCCTCAGCAGGGCTGAACTTTTCAATCTTCGGACCCAGCTCTTCTTCAATGATCAGCATGCTTTTGCTTTCAATTCCTTCGGGGCTTGTGCTGTAGGTTCTCAAAGGGATCGCTCCGTTTCTTTGACCCGGTCGACAACAATCTCCGCCAGGCGGGGATCGGCACCAAGGGGTCCGGTCAGGTGAAGCTCCAACCCGGGGTGTTTTTTACCGAGGGTTGACAGCTCTTCGGGAATATCAGTTTTAACGTGAACTCCGGCTGCAATCAGGAAAGGCATCACGACAATTGTTTCAACACCTTCGCCTGCCATCTTCTCCACTACCGCTCCAAGGGACGGTTCGCTGATCTGCAGCGAAGCATACTCCACCCGGTCGTACTTGAGCCGGTCGCGAACCATGGCTGTTACCTCGGCCAGGGTTTGTGTTGCCCCGGGAGCCTTGCTGCCATGACCTAGAATTATTAAGCCTGTTTTCAATTGCTTTTCCTCCGTTTCTTATTTATTCCTGACCCGGTAGTGAAAGATACCGGCAGTCAGCAGAAAGCCGGCCAGGACCGCGCTGACAGTTGGAACACGAGGCAGGGCCTGGTGAGCTTCTTCCCCGACAACATATTCTGCCCGGTGGCCAAAGCCGTCATCTGCTTCAAGATAAGCAGCTTCCCCGGGCGGGAACCTAAAGTAACCTTCCCTGTCAACATCACCGCGGGCGATTTCTTCTCCTTCTTCACTAAAAGCCACTACCTCTGCATGCCTTGCTGCAGATCCGTCGTCAAAAGCCACCCGAACCCTCCCTTCTTCAACAGGCTCAATTAACATCAGGTGAGCAAAAACCGGAGAAACCGGAAGGATTAAAGCCAGGGCAGCAAGAATAGCTAAAATTAACAAGGTGCGGGAAAACATTTAGCATTCACCTCTTTACCGTTAAAGTTTAGTCGGTGTTTAGTTTTTATAATTCCTCGAGTTACGATATAATATTAAATATTTTATTATTGCTTTTTAAAGTGTGCCCTGCCCCTTCCCGGATGGTCGGCTTGGCTTAGGTCGCCGGGAAGGGGTTTACAGGGCAAATAAACCCGGAGAGAATTAAGGCTGGAGCAAGCCTGCCGGAGAAAGGAGTAGAAGCCGGCGGCTCCCCGGGAGGTAAACTGTTATTAAGAACTGCCGATGGCGGCAGTTTCTTCCTTTTTCAGCATCTCGGGCTTTGCTTTCTGGATCAGTTTAAGCGCAGCCCCGGTTACTAAAGCTTCGAGCCCGGCCAGGGGCAGGTGGCCAGCAACCAGGATATTAATAACCGATAAGGTTCCCTCGCCAAAACGGGGATCGGTTAAGAACAGCAGCGCTACCAGCAAAACCACCGTAACCATTACTGAAAGGCCTCCAACCAGGGCGCCCCTGATGAACACCGGCCGGCCCGTCATGCTGTAAAAAAGCTTGTAAGAGAACAGGGCCGGGACAGCCAGCATCAGGGTGTTGGCACCGAGAGTGGTCAGGCCGCCATGCTGGAAGAGCACTGCCTGCAGCAGTAGCCCGACGAAAATGGCCAGCGGCGCCCTTCTGCCGAGAATCACCCCCAACAAGCCGGCAAACAAAGGGTGAATAGTTGACGGTCCCACCGGTATGCTGATCAGCGATACCGCGAAGAAAACTCCGGCCATCAGGCTGGTTTTCGGGATCTCCTCTTCACTCATTCCCTTTACCGAATAGAGCAGGGCCGCAGCGGTTAACGCTGAAGTTCCGGCTGCTACCGGCGTGCTTAATACTCCGTCAGCTATATGCATAAACATTCAACTCCTTGCCGGGCACTTATTTTTAGCTGCCCGCTACGACTACAACCTTAATCGGTGGGGTTACGTATTCAATGTCCCCGTCATGGATAAATTGAAATACCACTTTTGTTTCGCCTTCCTGTTCTCCGATAATGTAAACATGATCCCCGTGAGAATCAAAGCTGACGATGCCTTCTTCCGCACCATCTGCCAGGGCCACCTCCAGGGCATGATGGTCGCCGTCAAGCAGCATTTCTTCGTCATCTTCTTCGATATAGGCGCCGAGTGAAATGTTTTCACCTGCAGGCACTTCAGGAAGGCTGCCGTGCCAGTGATCACCGTGGACGTAAGCGGTTACTTCTTCCGCCCGGCGATAAATAATTTCAAATGCGGTAATCTCTTCATCATGAGAGTGATCCTGGTCATAGTGATCGTCTGCTGTCTGCGCCTCTTCAGCGCAGCCGTTGAAGAGCATTAACCCTGCCAGTAAAAACAACACTAAAAACAAGCCATTCTTCATTAATAAATTCCTCCTTGCTATCACTAGCATATTTTTTATGCCGACCAACGTAATGGATGCCAGAAGTCAGGAAACCGGAGAACCGGAAAAACCCAAATACACAAATAACTCTGACACTAAAACTTTAAACTGCTGAGCCAGGGGAACGGTTCCATCGTCTTCCATTCGGACCTCCACTTTGTTACGGTGACGCTCAAACCGTTCCCGTTGGCACAGCTTAGCGTCAAACACAACTTATCAAACCGGGCAGGCACAAAATATGACTGCTTCACCTTAACTGATTTTAAAAATTCTTTGCCTGGCTGACCTGTGGTTGCGGCTCGAGCAGTACGGCCGCTTCTTCCATAGTGCGGGGCTGCTCTTTGCTGTGCTTAAAGAGCTGCGCCAGCATGGGAAGCGGCAGGGAAGCATGCTGCAAGAGGTTTTCATCTCGCAGCAGGTCGTAACTGCCGCAAGACAGGACCCTGCCTTCTTTCATAAGGACTACCTCGTCAGCCCAGGCGTAAGCCAGGTTGACATCATGGGTGCTGTATAATAAGGTAGAGCCCTTCTCAATTAACTCATCTAAAATTTCCCGGAACTGACCGGCCACAATGGGATCCAGGCCCGAAAAAGGTTCGTCGCAGGCTAAAATCCGCGGTTCCATAGCTAATAACCCGGCAATCGCCGCCCTTTTCTTCTGCCCCAGGCTAAGGCAGTAAGGTGGGCGGTCAGCCAGATCTTCAATAGTCACTTTTTGCATTGCATCATGTACCTTCTGATCAATAACCACCGGATCTAATTTCAGGTTGCGGGGCCCGAAAGCAATATCACCGGACACAGTCGTTGAAAACAACTGGTTGTCGGGGCTGTCAAACAACAGGCCAACAGCCTGGCGCACCAGCTGCAGATTTTCTTTACAAACCGGGAGGCCGAGTACGGTAACACCGCCTTCCAGGGCGGGAATTATGCCGTTGATATGATAAACCAGGGTGGTTTTTCCGCTGCCGTTAGCGCCTAAGATGGCCGTTTTTTTTCCGGCCTTGATCTTTAAATTAATATCTTCCAGGGCAGGAGTCCTGTCAGGGTAGCTGTAACTTAAATTCTTTATTTCCAGGGCAAACATTAAAGCACCACCTGTTCAATAATAATCAGGGAGATAATATACAAGGGCGGAATTGCTGCTTTGAACCAATCGGCGGCCGCTACCTGCCGCGGGGCTCCAATTGGTATGCTGCCCTGAAAGCTGCGTGCAGTCATCGCCCGGTAAACAGTCTCCGAGCGGTTTAGCGATTTAATAAACAACCCTCCTGAAAGTTCACCGTAAATGCCCAGGGAATAACGGCTGATCCGGGCATCAAACAGGCGCGATTTAAGGGCACGCACCGTGGTTTGCATTTCGTGGACAAACAGAAAACCGTAACGGTAGGCCAGGTAGATCGTGGTAGTAATCACCGCCGGCACCCTGAGATGCTCCATAGCTTCCAGCATCTCTTCAATAGGCTGGTTTGTAAATACGAAGAGGGTAAAAGTCATAGCAGTCAGTGCTTTAAGAACAATTAATGAGGCCAGGATTAGGCGGTCCGGTGCCGGTGGGATACCTGTACTGAAAATAAGGGGCAGGCTCATCAGGGCCAGGAATGGCACCAGGACCAGCAGTTTCTTTATGAGCTGCCTGACAGCCAGCCCTGCCCACAGGGCAAAGAGCACGGCGAAAAGCAGCGCTCCTGTAAGCAGGCGCAGGTCGTTTACAGAGATTACGCCGAAGACAAAGAAAATCCCGGAGACCAGCTTGGTCCGCGGCTCCCATGGCTGGGCAGCGGGCCTGTGACTGCTGTGCTGTTCTGACAGATGAGTGTGATGGTCCCCGCCCATTTACTTTGCCTCCCCGCATTTTTCTTTAATGCTGCCCTCATCGAGTTCCTGTTGCAGATCAAACAGCTGCAGCATTGTATCAATACATAGATCCGCTGCTTCCTGCACGGCATCGTTTTTCATCCTGACAATCGGATCTTTTAAGATGGCGTTAACGATTGACCTGGTCAGGTTTTCAACCGCTTTTTTATCTTTATCACTTAGCCTGGATAGTTTGCCGCCCAGGACCTTTTCGGTTTCAGCTTCCCGGATCTGATCTGCTTTCAGACGCAGCGCTTTGATCACGGGAGTAACAGTTAATGTTTTGAACCAGGCCAGGAACTCTTCCGCTTCACGTTCAATTATCCCGGCTGCTGCAGAGGCCTCTTTTTCCCGCTCCTGCTGGTTACCGGCTACCACCTGCTGCAGGCTGTCCATATCATAAAGATAAACATTTTCCAGCTCTTTAATGGTGGGGTCGATATCGCGCGGCACGGCAATGTCGATTACAAACACGGGCTTATAGTTACGCTTTGCCATCACCCGGGCCATATCTTCCTTACGCAGCAGCAGGTGCGGCGCTCCCGTAGAACTGATGATAATATCGATAGCAGGCAGAGTCTCTTTTTTACGGCTGAAATCGACGGTTTTACCGTTAAAAAGATGGGCCAGGCCTTTTGCCCGCCGGTAAGTACGGCTGGTCACCCGGATATCCCTGGCGCCCAGATCGTGCAGGTGCTTTAAGGTCAACCTCGACATTTTGCCCGCCCCGATCACCAGAACAGCGAGGTCGTCAAAGCAACCCACTTCGCTTTTGATCATATCGACAGCAACGTAGCTAACCGAAACCGAGTTGTGATTAATTTTTGTTTCAGTCTGCACTTTTTTGGCACACCTGGCGGCGTGCTGAAAAAGACCGTGCAGCTCTTTTTCGACAAAACCAAGCCGGCAGGCTTTTTCGTAGGCGTCCCTGACCTGTCCGGCGATCTGGGTTTCGCCCAATATCATCGAGTCGAGCCCGGCGGCAACCCTGAACAGGTGTGTAACAGCATCAAGATTGCTGTAATAGTAAACACAGTTTTCAAGCTCGGCAAATGTTACTCCCCTTACCGACTCCAGCATGGCAATCAGCTCGGCTTTACCGGCGGGCGCATCCCCGGCCAGGGCATACATTTCAGTGCGATTGCAGGTAGAAATAATCGCGCACTGCTTAACCCTGTTCCTTGCGGCCAGGTGATTGTAAGCCTGTTCCTTTTGTTTATCGGCAAAAGCAACTTTTTCCCTGGTTTCCAGGGCTGCCGTTTTATGGTTAATGCCTAATGCTACTAACTGCATAGAATAATAGCTCCTTGCCTTTTAACCATTGTTGGACAAAATATTTTAGGATATTAACTTTCCTGCCGTTTGCTTTTCTTCCCGGGCCCTTTGCACTGCAGCAAATGCTTTTTCTGTAGCGGCAGCCGTATCTTCTAAATCCCGCTTGCTGTGGACCGCTGATATAAAACCACTTTCAAAAGCAGAAGGCGCCATATATATACCTTCTTTAAGCAGGGCTCTGAAGAAAACTTTGAAGCTTTCCAGGTCAGAGCGGCAGGCGCTTTCAAAATCGGTTACCGGGTGGGCATTAAAAAAGATGCCGAACATGGAACCGATACCGTGCGCCTGGATTGACACACCCTGTTTCTCCGCAGCGGCGGCAATGCCGCTTACCAGGACTCTGCATTTTTCGGCCAATTCTGCATAGAAGCCCGGTTCTTTGAGCATTTTCAGGGTTTCAATACCGACAGCCATAGCCAGCGGGTTGCCGGAAAGGGTGCCGGCTTGGTAAACCGGCCCAACAGGGGCAACCTGTTCCATAATCTCTCGTTTGCCGCCGTAAGCGCCCACGGGGAGGCCTCCGCCGATTATTTTCCCCAGCGCAGTCAGATCGGGATCAATGTTGTAGTATTCCTGGGCGCCGCCGTGAGCGACCCGAAAACCGGTCATTACTTCATCAAAAATCAACAATGCCCCGCTGGCTCTGGTTACTTCGCGCAGCCCTGCCAGGTATCCGTTTTGCGGTGTAACCAGTCCCATATTACCGGCTACCGGTTCAATTACCACCGCGGCAATTTCATTGCCATAAGCGGCGAAAGTTTCCTGAACCGCTTTAAGATCATTAAAGGGCAGGGCAATCGTATCGCGGGCAGTCCCTTTAGTTACGCCCGGACTGTCGGGATAGCCCAGCGCCGCCGCACCAGAGCCGGCCCGAATCAGGAAACTGTCACAGTGGCCGTGGTAGCAGCCGATAAACTTGATCACTTTATTTCGCTTTGTGTAACCTCTGGCCACCCGCAGGGCACTCATCACCGCTTCAGTACCGGAATTAACCATGCGCACAAGTTCAAGGGAAGGAACCGCCTCCACAACCAGGCGGGCCATCTCTGTTTCCAGGGCCGTAGGGGCGCCGAAACTGGTTCCCTTTGCTGCAGTTTCGGAAATGGTTTTGACAATGCGGGGATGGGCATGGCCTAAAATCAAAGGCCCCCAGGAGCCGACATAATCAAGATATGTATTACCATCGGCATCGTAAACACGGCTGCCCTCACCTTTTTCAATGAAAAGGGGCTGGTGGGTCAGAGATTTAAAAGCCCTGACCGGGCTGTTTACTCCGCCCGGGATAACTTCCCCCGCTTCAGCAAATAGTTCCTTTGATTTTTTATACATTGGCCAGACCTCCTGAAAAGATAAGATAAATTACTGCTGCAGCCAGCGGGCTGCATCCTTTGCGTGGTAGGTAATAATCAGATCAGCCCCGGCCCGTTTCATGGAAAGAAGCTGCTCTAAGACCACTTTTTCTTCATCAAGCCAGCCTTTTTCTGCGGCTGCCTTAACCATGGCGTACTCGCCGCTCACATTATAGGTGGCAACTGGAAGTTTTACAGCCTCACGGACAGCCCTGGTTACATCAAGATAGGAAAGCGCAGGCTTAGTCATTACAATATCGGCGGCCTCCTTGATATCGAGAACCACCTCCCGCAGGGCTTCACGCACATTGGCCGGATCCATCTGGTAAGAGCGGCGGCAGCCAAACTGGGGACTTGAGCCTGCTGCATCGCGAAAGGGACCGTAAAAAGCCGAGGCATATTTAACGGCGTAAGCCATAATTGCCGTTTCGGTAAAGCTATCTGCATCAAGGGCAGCACGAATTACCGCCACCCGGCCATCCATCATATCGGAAGGAGCGATCATATCAGCCCCGCTGCGGGCATGAGAAATGGCCACATCAGCCAGTAATTCGAGAGTTTCGTCATTTAAAATTTTCCCCTTCTCAATAACGCCGCAGTGACCGTGATCAGTGTATTCACAGAGGCAAAGATCGGTGATCACTGCCAGGCTGGGATAGCGATCTTTTATTGCCGCCGTCGCCTTCTGCACTGCTTCGTTTTCATCCCGGGCAGAACTGCCCCTGGCATCTTTACGTTCGGGAATACCGAACAGGAGTACCGCCGGAATACCGAGTTCAGCAGCGACACCCGCTTCGGTAACGGCTTTATCTACAGATAAGCGAAAAACGCCGGGCATTGAATTGATCGGTTCGGCGATACCGCTTCCATTAATCACAAACATAGGACTGATTAGATCTTCCGGGCGCAGGTGCGTTTCACGGACCATGGAGCGGATAGCCTCGCTTGTGCGCAGGCGGCGCGGTCTCTGATGGAGATGTGCAATCAAGATGTTTGCCTCCTTAAATAATTAACTGATGCGCTTGCCCGGGCTCATATAGTAAGCCCTGATTGCTTTAATCAAGCCATCTATGGTATATTCTTCCGATTCTACTTTAACTTCCAACCCACTTTCGCGAACGGTAGCGGCCGTAATCGGGCCAATTGCCGCCAAATCCACCTTTTCAAGAAGCGGGAGCATTGAAAGTCCAGGGGCAGGCGATTTATCCGTACTGCTCCGGACCATGCCGGAGGAAGACCCGCTTTCTTCTGCTGCCTGACCTGTAAGCATGGCAAGCAGGTTGCATACTGTGGAAGAGCTGGTAAAAGTAATCATGTCAATCTGGCCGGCTTCGAGCTGCTGCCTGAGCAGGGTGACATCACCATCTCCGTAAACGGTACGATAAGCATGAACGTTGTCGACCATGGCACCCATTTTTTCAAGCGCCTCGGGCAGGACAGCACGGGCAAGATCAGCGCGGGGCAGCAGCACTTCATCACCGGCTTTTACTTTCCCCTGCAGCTGCTCGACAACCGCTTCGGCCCGGTATTCAGAAGGCACGTAAGCCACTTTAAGCCCGCGCTCTTCAAGGGTAGTTTTTGTTTTCGGGCCGATCGCACAGATTACGGCCCCTTTGAGGTCGCGCATGTCTTTTCCTTTTTCTGCCAATCGCTTAAAGAAGCTTTTCACACCGTTTTCACTGGTAAAGACCACCCAGCGGTAGCTTTCCAGGCGGGCAAGAGCCCGGTCGAGCGGCCTATAGTCAAGAGGCTGGGCAATTTTGATCACCGGAAATTCGATTGTTTCAGCCCCCAGTTCTTCAAGTTTTTCGGCAAAAACCGAAGCCTGTTCACGGGCCCGTGATACAACAATGCGCCGGCCGAAGAGCGGTTTTCTTTCAAACCACTGCAGCTGCTCGCGCATATTAACTACAGCACCGCTGACTATAATAGCCGGGTGCTTAAAACCGGCTTCTTTCGCTTTGGCGGCAATATCATTTAAAGTGCCGACCAGGGTGCGCTGGCCTGTTTCTGTTCCCCGGTGGATAAGAGCAAAAGGAGTGACTGGATCCATTCCTTCAGCTAGCAGGCGTTTTGTAATCAGGGGCAGGTTGCCCATCCCCATCAGAAAAACGTTAGTGCCGGGATTTTTGGCCAGCGCCTGCCAGTCAAGGTCAGAACCATCCTTGTGCGGATCTTCGTGGCCGGTAACGACTGTGAAGCCGGAAGCAAGGCCCCTGTGGGTGACGGGAATCCCGGCATAAGCCGGTACGGCAACAGCGGAGGTTATGCCGGGAATTATTTCAAAGGGGATGTTATGTTCGGCAAGCGCTGCAGCCTCTTCGCCGCCGCGCCCGAAAACAAAGGGATCGCCGCCTTTCAGGCGGGTTACGGTATAGCCATCGCGGGCCTTGTCAACAAGCAGTTTATTAATTTCTTCCTGCTGCATTGTGTGCCGATCGGGAAGCTTGCCCACATAAATCAGATCAGCGCTTTTTGAAGCATGCTGTAACAGGCGGGGCGCTACAAGACGGTCGTAAACCAGGACATCTGCTTTACTGATACAGTTTAACCCTTTAACGGTAATCAGGTTTGGGTCGCCGGGGCCTGCCCCGACCAGGTAGACAATACCTGTATGTTTCTTTTCAGTATTCATCTTTTTAACACTCCTGCCTGATTTGATCGAGGATATTGCCACAGCCCTGTTCAAGCAGCCTGCCGGCCAGGACGGTGCCTACGGCATCGGCAGCGGAAGGAAGTCCTTTTTCAGTTTCACGGAAAAGGACTTTTCCATCTAAAGAGGCAACCATGCCTTCCAGCTCAAGCTGCCCGTCTTTTATAACTGCAAGGGCTCCAACGGGAACCTGGCAGCCGCCTTCCAGTTTTCGCAAAAATGCGCGTTCCGCCCTGATTGCCGCTTCTGAGAGCGGGCAATTTAAGGGATTGATCAGGGCCGCTATTTCTTCATCATCCTGCCTGATCTCCAGGCCGATTGATCCCTGGCCAACCGCAGGCAGGCAGACATCTGCGCTGATCTCTTCCGTTATCAAGTCGGTCCAGCCCATCCTTTTTACCCCGGCAAAGGCAAGGATAATTGCGTCAAAATCGCCCTGCTGCAGTTTTTTCAGCCTCGTGTCGAGGTTTCCGCGAATCGACTGAATGTCAAGATGGGGATAATGATGCAGGAGCTGGGCTTTACGCCGCAAACTGCTGCTGCCAACCAGCGCTCCACGCGGCAGAGAGGCCAGCTGAAGGCCTTTCTTGCTGCCGATTACGACATCATAAGGGTTCTCCCTGGCCATAACCGCGCCAATTTGCAGACTTTCCGGCAGAACGGTAGGCAAATCTTTCATGCTGTGTACGGCCAGGTCTATTTCCCGTTCGAACAGGGCGCTTTCCAACTCCTTGATAAAGACACCTTTATCGCCTATCTTCTCCAGGGGAATGTCGGTTATTATATCACCCGTAGTCTTAATTTTTTTTAATGCAATTTCCCGCTGCGGGAAAGCTGTATGCAGGGCATCGGTCACCAGGCCGGCCTGGATTAATGCTAATCTGCTGCCCCTGGTACCGATAATTATTTTTCTCAACGGGAACCCTCCTCTTCGCTGCTTAGAACAGTTTTCTCCTCTTCATTAACAAGCAATTGTTCCACAAAATCTTCTGTTACAGAGCGTTCCCGGGTAGTGAAGACAGAAAAAAAATCATCCCCTGCCAGGTATTCAAAAATGGACCGCCTGGCACTGTGACAGGCAACACGCGCTATTACCTGCGGGCGTATTGCCCCCAGATAACGGATGTATGCTTCATATTCTGGGTCCAGTGCACTATCCAGGTGATCCCTGATCCTGCGGGAAAGAGCCGGGCTGCTGCCTGCCGTTGCGACGGTAACGGTAAGGGGACCCTTTTTCAGCAGGGCCGGCAAAAAGAACGTGCACTTATCGGGTTCACTGACTGAATTAACAGGAATCCCGCGTTCAATGCAGTCTTCAGCGGCTTTGCGGTTAACCTCTGCATTATCTGTTGCACAGATAACTATAAATCTATTTTTGAGGTAGGCAGGCCTGTAAATATCGTTAATGCAACCTATTTTCCCGCTTATAACCAGATCGGAGAGGTAGGAGCCAATTGCAGGGCTGACAACAGTTACTGCAGCGCGGTAAGCAAGCATAACCTTAACCTTGCGCTCTGCTACCGCACCCCCACCGATAACAAGACAGGCTCTCTCTTTTAAATCAATGTGCAGCGGGCAAAATGATTCCACCTGGCAGAACCCCCTTAAATAATAAACTCCGCCCTTCGATAATCGAAAGCCGGAGTCTTCTTACATAAAAAAACGCTGAAGTGAATACACAACAGGCGCTTTTTACGCGACCAGCCCTTTCACTCGAAGGGGAACGTAGCGACACTCAGGCAGGTCTCCTGGCTTACAGTCATCGCCTTCCCCTCCTTCCCGGTTTTTTACCAGTGGATTATTGGGGTCGGCTCCTGCTTACAGTGACGGGATCGCACCGGATTTTCACCGGTTTCCCTATTCACCCTTAAAGGGCACCTGAATGTGTATATTTAATTTTAATTATCGTAACACAGCGTCGCTGCTTTGTCTATATTGGAAATAAATAAATTCAATTGCGGGCCAGGCGTTTTCTGTTATATTTTCGATAGGATTTAACCAGGATGAATACAAAGAAAGCAAGCAGCAGAAAAGCCAGGACCGGGGCCAGGACGGCCAGGACAGATAAGATTAAGGAAGCTGCTGTCTCTGCCAGGGACAGCAGCGGGTTGGCAGACCCCCCGGTTGTGGCTGTGGAGCCGGTGTGCAGCAGGCTGCTTAGTGTGCTGCCCCCCAGGGCCGCTCCTCCCCCGGCTACTACAGCCAGGCTCCAGGTTAACATCGGAGGCAGATCAACAATCACTGAAGCGGTGATAATTGTCCCGGCTGCCAGGCTGACGGGAACGGCGGCGCTGCTGAGCAGGTTGTCAACGTAGGGGATAAAGTAAGCTGCCAGCTCCAGCAGGGCCGCCACGGCAAAGGCGGCGAGAGCCGGGTAACTGCCGATCCACTCAAAGGCGGGTGAGAGTTCCAGCCAGCCGGCCAGTGAGGCAGTACTCATGACCAGCAGAGGGACAAAAACACGAAAGCCGCTGGTAGCACTTAAACTAATTCCGACAAGCAGGCTTAAAAGATACTCCATTGCAGTTCACTCCGGTTTATTTATCATAGATGGTAACGAGCCGGGCAAGCAGGCGGTCGGCCAGGGCGGGCATGAGCGTATAGAAGAAAACCAGCAGTTTGCTTCCAAGGGTGGGAATCACTGACCGGCGGCGGGACGCTGCCGCCCGGATGATGATCCCGGCCGCCCGGCCCGGTGATATAGAGGGAACTTTGCCGGCATTTTCGCCGACCTGGTCCAGGAATGCATCGGTACGCACCGCACCAAGGTAAACGACAGTTACGCTGAGCCCGGTGCCCCTGTTTTCAGCGCGCAGGGTGTTCAAAAAACCTCTTAAAGCATGCTTTGAGCTGTTATAGGTAGCTGTTCCTGGAATCCCCACCAGGGCGCCCATACTGGCAACCCCGACAATCCGGCCACGGCTTTTTTTTAGATAGGGCAGGGCGTGGTATGCGCAGTAAACCAGGCCCAGGTAGTTTGTGTCAACTTCTTTCCGGGCCGGTGAGAGATCAGGCATGTTTTCAAAACGGCCGGTACTGCCGCTTCCGGCATTGTAGAGCAGGGTATCAATTCTGCCGAAACGGCAGACGGCCTGGCGCATGAGACGCAGGCAGGAAGATTCATCGGCTACGTCGATGACAACAGTAATCGCCACGGTGCCAATTTTCCGGCATTCCAGGGCAACTTTTTCCAGCTGTTCCCCGCTGCGCGCTGCAAGGACCAGGCGAGCGCCGCGTTCGGCAAGAATATAAGCCATCTGCTCACCAATGCCCCGCGATGCCCCGACCAGCACCACTACGTTTTCAGCAAAAGGTTCCATTGCTGACCCACTCTCCTTAACTAATCATACCACATTAAGCACTGGAAGGGGCTTCCATGGAAAGTTAGAAATGAAGCGGGTAAAGTGTATCGAAAACAAGGCCGCCCCACTGATCTTCCAGCCAGACCACCTCTGAAAAGTTTCCGGACACATTGACACTCTTCACCAGGTTTAAATTTTCATCATAAAGCTTCAGTTCCCTGCCGCTGTCACCAGAACGGCCGGCCAGGACAAGCAGCTGGTCATGCTCATTAAATGCATAGGAGTAATTTTTCTCTCCCAGTTTGACCAGTTCCGCAGATTCAGGGTTATAGAAGGTAAGTGCGCCTCCCCCGTAGAGGAGCTCCAGCCTTTCACTGTGCAGGGCGAGGTACTTTCCGCCAAAGATATATTCCAGGGTTTCTGCATTGCTGCCGATTTTAACAACGTCCCTCTCCGGATCGACATCTCCGGTAAGGTTAACAAAAACCAGCTCTTCCCCGTCAGCCAGGTAAACCAGGGTCTCTTCCCGTTCATTAACCTGGAACGCATGCGGGGCAAGGCGCCCTTCCCGGAAAAGCCCCTCTAAACCGGACCGGCTAAACAACTGCCTTGAAGTTTTATCCTGCAGCGAGTAGCTGTGCAACCCCCCGGTTGTGAAATAATAGATCGCCTCCCGGTTTGATGACCAGGCCGGGTTGCTGCTGTAACTTCTCCGGTGGTGGTTAAAATCGTTGTCACTGATCATTTCTGAGCTGCTGATGGCAAAACTATATTCAATTTCCAGGGGCAGGCCAGGGCTGCCAATATAGATGCGGCCCTTTTTTACTTCTTCCACATTATCGGCGCTTAAGGCGTAGTAAGCTATCTTCTCACTGTCCGGGTCAAAACCTACTGCAGCTACCTGCCCGCTTTCCAGTCCCGGCGTGGGCAGGACTTCGTACTCCAGGCTTTCCATACAGATGATTAGGTATGAATCGACATGATCGGAGGGCAGGTAGAAATACAAATGCCTTCCGCCCGGCGCTGAGGTCAGCAGTACCGGCTTCATTGGAAATCTGATAATTTCTTCCCCGATCAGGCTGCCGCCGCCGGGCTCTTCCTCATCATCCCCCGCTTTTTCACTGTCCTGTATTTCCAAAGGGGCTGTTTTCCTTTCGAATAGGGCCACCAGCAGAATATTTTTTTCTGCGGCAAATTCATATACAGGAAACGTACTGACTATCTCTTCGTCGCTTGCCCACCCGATAAAGCTGTATCCCGGAGCTGCCAGGGCAGTTACAACCGCCGGTTCACCTGCCGTATAGGTCCCTGCTCCCAGCGCTTTTCCACCCTCTGCGGGTTCTGCATTTATGACTATTTCGTACTCCGGCGAACACCCGGCAGCATAAGCAACCAAAACTGTAAAGGCTAGGGCCACAAACAGGCCGCCTGCTATTTTACTGATCCTGCGCAACTTATAAACCCTCCCCCGCGGTTACGGCAGATTTTCATTGCCCGGCAGGCTGCCTTCCCTGCCGGGCTTGAACCATATATTATCATACCACTTCTTACGGCCGCCATTGGCATCTTAACCTGCTCTGTGATCCTTTATTCTACTGGCCAGTGCGTGGGCCAGTCTGTCAAGCAATTCAGCGGTCACAGCGCCATTTTGGCTTTCACCGGGAATGCCGGCAGTTACGGGAGCTTTTTTAACGCCCATATCCAGGAGAAGGCTTTCCGCCATTTCCAGCGCATCTTCCGCGTCAATAAGCTTCCACTGCAGCAAATCAAGGATATGGACATAAAGCGTAGTACGGGCGATTAAGCGGTCGTCCCTGTCGAGCTCCTTTAATAAAGCCCTGTTCGCAGGATCACCGGCCGCGCCTGGCACGCCGCATAACAGGGCGGTCTTTAATATCAATTCTTCATTTAACCCAAACCGCCTGATCCGTTTCAAGAGCGAACCCCTGGCGTACTCCCTGAAGCCGCTTTCGGCAACCAGGGATTCCTTTACTGCTGCCTTTACCTCCCGGCCGATATATTCCCCCAGTTTTGTGTGCTGACCGGCATTGGTCAGATGAGTAGGGGAATCAGCATTGCTGAGAATGATCGTACCATCAGTGCCGGAACCGGTAGCCAGCCCCTCCGAATAGCAGCTCGGGGCCAGCACTTCCTGCAGGGCTGCTGTCTTTGCCTCGGTGCAGGTAACCAGGGCCCGGGCCATGGCCCCCTCCGTTAAGTCAGCATCGATCAGCAAAAGTATGTTGATCGTGCCCGGCTTCTCCAGAGCAGGAACACCGTCTTTTTCATGCCAGCAGGACGGGTCACCCACCCTGCTGCCGTTTACATCAATCCCGGCCGTGGCGATGGCCGTCACACTGAAATCGTGATAATACTCGCAGTGCGGACGGGCATGCCTCATATGGGCAGCAGTACTCAACCCCGTAGCCACAGCAGGGTCAAGCCCCAGTTCTTTGGCAATTGAAATAAGGTGGCCTTCATTGGTCGCGGCGCGCATTTCGCAGCGCTCATCTGCCGAACCATGGATATCGCAGAAGTTAAAAATATATTCCAAATCTTCCCTGAAGCCGCCGTTTAAGTGCGAAGTACTTAGCACTTTCCGTCGGCCCGTCAATTTGATCACAATCTGTCTCTCGTCACGGCTTAATTGATCGCCGCCCGGTAACTTAAAATGGTCCATTGATTAAATATTCCTTTTCCGGTTGGTTAATTTTCATAAGAAATGCCTGCTGGCAGCGGAGAGCAAATTAATCGTATTCTGCCAGCCAGCTAATAAACCCTGCCTTCCTTTAAAACCGACAAAAATACCGGAACCAGTTGTGGATCAAACTGACTGCCGGCATGCACTTTTAATTCCTCTACCGCTTCTGTTGCTGTTTTTGTTGCTTTGTAAGGGCGATTGTTGGTCATGGCGTCAAATGTAATCTCGCCGGAGTCGGTTTTAATCGGCGCACCGCTGTCGGCAATGGGAAGCTCATGGCCGTCTTTGCTGATCAGGAGAGTGTGGTTGGCCAGGCCGACAATCACACCTTTTTGCAAAACTTTTTCAGAAGGGT
>SKOR01000031.1 GCA_007119965.1 Syntrophomonadaceae bacterium | reverse complement strand
GTAAGGAATGGAAGGACAGGCTGGCCAGTGAGGATGTACAGTGCAGAGCCATTGCCCAGACCAGGATGATATTAGCTGTCAGCAGCAGAAGCAGCTACAGCGCATTAAAAATAATTAACCCGGAAGAGTTAGCCGATATGCCGCTTCTAATCCGGGAAAAAAGTTCGGGAATCAGGGCCACTATAGAACAGACCCTTGCGCAAAAGGGTCTGAACCTGAACAGCTTCAAACAGCTGCATGAGCTGAATACAACCAGCGCCATCATATCTGCCGTTTCTTCAGGTATGGGGGCAACTATTTTACCGTCCACGACCCTGCGAAAAGAAATGCGCCACAAAATACTAAGGCCGATCAGGGTTAATAATACCCAATTTAAACATGATTTCAGCCTGCTCTTTTATGAAGGCTCCATGAAACAATCATATAATGCGTTTGTGGAGCTAATCAGCGATCCGGAAGAAAGAGGATTTTGCTAAAAGCTTCAGGTTTATAGCAGGTAGCGCATGAAGAATTTACCGCCGATATAGGCACCTATTAATATGAACAATCCGAACACCCAGGCATGCAGCGAAAATGAACCCAATCCGCTCCAGAACCCGCCAAAATTACAACCCATTGCCACCCGTGAGCTATAGCCGAGCAAGGTGCCACCTACCAGCGCTGAAACTATAAACTTGTTTGATTTTACCGGGCGGATCTTAAACTCGCAGTGCAGCAGACTGGCAAAAAACGAGCCGGCCACAAAAGCAGCAGCGAGATAAAGCAGGGGGTGCTCCAGGTAAACGCGGGTGCTTTCAAAATAAATTAGCTCCTGGAAATAATACCAATCACACTGCAAAAATCCTACCTGGCAGCTTAACCAACCGGCCATATGAGTAAGACCACTGGTTACACCGGGAGGCATTCCCCAGAAGTACAAGGTCAGAACGCTGACAATTGAGAGAACAACTGCTCCTAAAGCATATGACCAATTACGGCCGCTGAAGATTGTTCTGAAAGAGTTTACTGTCGTGTTAAGTAAATTTATTTTTCCCCAGCTTCCCGGTTTAATGCTTTGCAAAGACCCTCGTTCATACCGAATAGCCAGCAAGTAAAGCAGGATAAAAGCAATAAGGTAAAGTAGAAGCGCAGCGGGCCAACCAAAGCTGGCAGGGAAGAACACTGTAGGTGAACGTTCAATAATATTTGGGCCCCACCAACCTAAATGCCAGGCGCCAAAAACTGAACCAATCAGCAGACCTAAAAAAGTGTACCACTGCATTACGTAACCTTCGCCCATGCGCATCAGGCAGCCGGTAACACAGTTGCCGGCGATAACCATGCCGAAGCCGAAAATAATGCCCCCGGCAACAGTATGAAAGCCAACTGGATAGATTATTCCACCACCCGGTAGCGTATCACCTGTTAAAAGCTGAAGCAGGGCATAACCAAAACTGGTCAAAAACAGCAGCAGCAAGACTGCCCTGGAAACAGCAGTGTTCCGGATCATAAATATATCCCTGAAAGCAGCAGCAAAGCAGAACCTGGAGCGCTGCATGACATATCCAAAGAATAACCCTGATATAGAGGTTATAAATGCTTCAGGATTATAATTTCTCAGTAATATCAATAATACAAAAATTACAGCCAGCACAGCCAATGCCCAGTATAGCTGTTTGCTTTTAATTTTTGTTCTTGATACTTTTTCAACTACCGGTAAAGCCAAAAGATCATCCCTTTGCAAATATAAATGAACAGCTGCAGTTAATTTTTGCCAACATGCATCAGGCTCTCAATACAGCTTAAGTAAAAATAAGATAAAAATTAATCAGTTTTGACAATGATTATCTGCCAAACCCCTTCACTCACCTTAACACATTCTGTCGGATAACCATACTTGGTTTCAAAATGACTGACTACACTGGAAGTCGAGCAGCTGTGGTCGGATTCAATAACTACCCGGTCATTAGTTCCTATTTCTTTCAACTTTCTCTCAGCCTTAATTATTGGGATAGGACAGATGTCGCCAAAGGAATCTACTAAATGGTCCATAAATACCTCCAATATATCCAAGTTGCTGTATCACTCTCACATACCCTAACTCAGTAATCCAGAAGGATTCGCTCAAAGGAATCATTGCTTACGCTAGTCACAATTTTATGTTAAAAAATGTTGATAGTAAACATTTTAATATAAACTATTGCCTGGACAGGAAAATATCGTTATAATAATTTTACAATATGCGCCTGTAGCTCAGGGGATAGAGCAACGGATTCCTAATCCGTGTGCCGCAGGTTCGATTCCTGCCAGGCGCACCATAGAATAACTGAAACCGCGGAAAACCCGCGGTTTAATTTTTTATTACAATCAGATTGCCGCCCAGGGTATAGACTCCTGCGGAACTGACCGGCCTGGAAATCGGCGCTGCCCCGGGATTTAGCTTACCTCCTGAAAAACTGCATGGGATTTACCGCTTCATGCTGATAGTAAGAATGCCACTGCCCGCTTCCGTCATCGGCCCGGACTTCAAAATGCAGGTGAGCGCCTATTGCCCGGCCGGTCGTGCCTACTCTGGCTATAACCTGGCCCCTGGATACCCGTTCTCCTTTTGATACCAGGTTCACGCTGTTGTGCATATACATTGTCCAATACGCTCCGTGATATAAGATCAGGTAGTTGCCCTGGGTGCTGCCGAAGCCGGAGAAAGTAACCAGGCCTGCATCTGCAGCGAGGACACTGGTACCTTCGGCGATATGAATATCGATTGCAGTATGCCCGGGCCTGTAGCCATTGTAAATAATCCCATCCCCGCGGACCGGCCACACGAATTGACCTGTTCCGATTGAGGGCGGCTCTTTGAGGCCTTTTGTTTCAATCTGGGTTAGCGGCTCTTCCAAGATCTCTTCATTGATTACCGCCCGCTCAATTTCCACACCATTTTCACGGGTAATCCGGTAAACAACTCTCTTTTCGCCTTCCATTCCCGGGCTGGTAATCTCGTTATGGGTAGTCAGCATTTTCTCATCGTAGACATACTCGACCGGGAAGTCGATACTTTCAATAACCATCAGTTCTTCTACAGTTTTTATGTTCAGCTTAATCTCACTGCCAACCGGTTTCTGCCCAGCTTGCAGCATTCCAGTTTCAGCACTGTCAGAAGAAGGTAAAGGGACTTCCTCGTAACGATAAAAGTGGCGGTTGTCTAAAGAATTGTGCGCGACCAATACCGGATCGGGCACATCCTGCAGGGCAATGCTATCTTCTTCACTCTCAGTAAGCAGCGCAACGACTTCTTCTGCTGTAAAGATCGAATCAGGGGAAGCGCTGCATGCTTCTAAGGCCAGTTCTTCCACCACGTATACATCTAGAACCCTTGCATCACCCTTAGCGCTGAGGTAAGCACTTTTTATAGAATCGACGACAACACCCAGATCATCTTCTGAATAAACGGGGACAAAGGGTTCCCCGTTAATATTGATCAGGTAGGCATCGGCAACAAACTCTAACTGCTCACGGATCTTTTCACGTACTGTTTCCGGATCCGGCGCGCTGTCAGAGCGGGGCACCCTGGCCAGTGTTACCATTTCAGCCAACTCCAAATTAACGCCATAGAGATCAGAACAGCGTGCAGTCAAGTCATCGACAAAAAACTCCAGGTCTTTGCCATCCTCAACGACACCCAGTTCGCGATCACCGAGCAATACCAGGTATACGCTGTTATTCGCAGTTACATGCAACCCGGACAGGAGTAGTAAGAGCAGAGCAGAAATGCCGAGAAAAACAAAAGGAGGAAATCTTTTTGCCTTGAGAAGATACCATCGCATTAGTAGAATCCTTTCCCTGATGCAAGATTGCTGTTGCTAAAAAGTTTGCCATTCAGCAGCCAATTAAACAACAGCCGGTATGCTTTAAAAACATCAAAGGAAAAAACATGTACCCTAATTCTTTTTTACAAGAGAAATGACACAGGCATCCACAAGCATGCAAAGCCTGCCGCGTTTGCAGATACTATAACACATATTTAAAGATCTGTCCCGCCTTGCATATATTTTACTCATAGCTGTTATCCTGTAACAGAGGCGGTTCCGATTCCTGTTAGTATAACCGGCTTTGGCTTTTTAAATTCCGCTTTTTGGCAACTGGATTGCAAGTAATAAAATCCAGGGCAAACCAGGCATTCCAAAGTAATTTGCAGGTATTTATATATAGAACGAAACTGTTCAGCTAACCTGTGGTTTCCCGGGAGCTGCAAGCTGAACAGCTCCGGATCTCTTTGGAACCATGAGCAGATAGTTGAATCTTAATCTTTTAAGAGTATAGTTTCCAGGTCCAGCGGTTCAACGCGTTTTCCATCTTTGTAAGCCCTCATATTGCCACCGGAGATCTCATCAATTAAAACTATTTGCCCGCTTTCATCCACCCGGCCGAATTCAAGCTTGATATCATACAGTTCGATATCTTTCTTAATCATTTCTTCTTTGATAATTGCACATATTCTCCTCGTTAAATCTTTGATTGTCCGGCACTCTTCCACCGACAGCAGGCCCAGCATCTCCAGGGCATCCTCGGTAATCGGCGGGTCTTCGCGCTGATCATCTTTGAGCGTAAATTCCACAAAAGCATCCAACGGCTGCCCTTCCCGGGCATATAAACCATATCGGCGCATGAAGCTTCCTACAGCGCGGTAACGACAGATTACCTCGACACCGTGGCCAAATGTTTTAGCCGGCTTAACTGTCATTGTTGCCTGTTCAACGTCGGCATCGATAAAATGGGTGGGAATGCCTTCTTTTTCAATTAGCTCAAAAAACATCTTCGATAAACGGAGTCCCGCCTTGCCGGCCCCATCGATCGCCAGGCCAACCTTGTTAGCCCCGGGGTCAAATACACCGCCTTCACCTGTCACATCATCTTTAAACTTGAGCAAATAATTGCCATCCTCCAGGGCGTAAACATCCTTGGTTTTACCTTCGTAAACCAGTTTCATAAGGCTGCACTCCTATCTTTTTTATTTTACCGTGCCTGTTCAGCTACCACCCTGTTGAGCCCGGGCAGCTGTAATTGCAGCAGCCGGAATATCAGGATTGCTTTAGCGGCATAAGCAGATACTTTAGATTGTTGTTTCTGTCAAAATTCAACTGCCTCAATTATACTGGTCCTGCTGATCAGTTTCAATAATATGTTAAACCGGGCGCTTGTCCCGGTTCTTAATAACTGGCTTTATTATTAGGCAATTGAGATTACAGTCAGGCGGGAATCACCCCATTTTTCACCCTTCCCGTCACACATCTTTGCCATCCTTATGCCTCAACACAATATTTGCAATTCACTGTAATTGTTGTATAATTATTATATACTGCTTAAGGTGGTGATTTTGTTTGATTTAATGCCCTCCTATCAGACTACCTGGCAACCTGCACAAGGCATCTGCTGATTACTTCTAAGTTTCTCCCCGGTAACAAATTGCCCTTGGCTTGCGACTAGAGGCTATAACCTTACACTTTGAACCCGGCATGGTAAAGACCGGCTTTAGAATGCGAGGACTATAACTAATGAAAGGAGCAGCTAAATGCAAAAGCAACTGTTAGGATCAATTTTTTCCAGGCTGGAGGGAGAACCATTTGCGGTGACCTACTGGGATGGACAGACAGAAGTGTACGGGGCAAATGGCGAGCACGACCCGGAAATCAGGATGATTATTAACGAAAAGCTGGATCTAAAGGAAATGCTTTGCGACCCGGAATTAAAGTTTGGCGAGGCCTACATGGATAAGAAAATTGATTTTGAAGGCGATTTGAAAGCTATTTTCAACCTGTTGATCAATAACCAGGACCTGTTCAATGACAATAAAAATATTGACAGAATTCTCCAGCGGTTCAAGGAAAACCAGAAAGAGACAACCTGCCGGAAGCAGGCTGAAAAAGTGCAGTATCATTATGATTTAGGTAATGATTTTTATAAGCTGTGGCTGGACAAAACGATGAGTTATTCCTGCGCCTATTTTAAATCTCCTGACGACTCCCTGGAAAAAGCACAGCTGCAGAAAATTGACCATGTTCTTAAAAAACTGCAGCTGAAAGCAGGGGAACGCCTTCTGGACATTGGCAGCGGTTGGGGGTGGCTGATCATTAAGGCCGCCAGGGAGTATGGCGTTAACGCCATGGGGATTACCCTGAGCAAAGAACAGGAAGCAGAAACGAGGCGCCGGATCGAGGAAGAAGGACTTGCCGGAAAGGTCGAGGTTCGCCTGGCCGATTATCGCGATCTGGCCGATGAGAAGATATCTTTTGACAAAATAGTGAGTGTGGGCATGTTTGAGCATGTCGGCAAGGATTATATACCTCAATACTTTTCCTGTCTTAACAAAATGTTAAAACCGGGCGGCCTTTCAGTGCTGCATACAATCAGCCGCCCGACAGAAGTCCCGCCGAACGAATGGCTTGAAAGATATATCTTCCCCTGGGGCTACATTCCCTCCGTAAGAGAAGTGACCTGGGAACTGCCGGAGCACAACTTTCACCTGATCGACCTCGAAAGCCTGAGACTGCATTATTCGATGACCACAGGCCGGTGGGCCGAAAACTTCGAGCAGGTGGTTGACCGGGTAGAGGAAAAATACGGGGAAAGGTTTGTGCGGATGTGGCGGCTATTCCTGGTGGGGTGCTCTTCATCTTTCCTGAACAGCGGGCTGGACATCCACCAGTTTCTATTCAGCAAGGGTTTGAACAACGATCTTCCCCTGACGAGGGATTATTTATACGAAACTAACGGTTCTGCCGGGCAGGTCAGAGCAAATAACCCGGCGAGTAAGTCACATAACCGCTGCGCAGTCTACAAAATTGTGGAAGCCTCCGGCTGCACCGGGGGCTTCCAATATCTCAACTGAAGCTTTTTTATATGGCCAGGCAGCTGTAAAGATGGCGGTGAATGCCCATCGAAATGGCTGCTTAATGAGAAGGCGTTCAGGACCCTACGGGCGCTCCGCTGAAGGCAGCCCGGTTACTTTTAAGCCGGCGGCCGGTTTTGTTACATAAAAGTGAGGCGCCCTGGAGGCCGAAGCCTGCGTTTTCTCCAAAATCCGCTCCTGCAGTTTTTTAATGCGTTCCCTGCGAACGAGGACAATCACGCAGCCCCCGAAGCCCGCACCTGTCATCCGAGCCCCCAAAACGCCCCTGAATGCCTGCGCGGCATCAACGATCAGGTCCACTTCTTTGCAGCTAACTTCAAATAGGCGGCGCAGCCCTTCGTGGGATTGGTTCATCAGGCTGCCGCAGGCCTGGAGATCTCCGCGTTGGAAAGCCTGCACTGCGGCGAGCACCCGCTGGTTCTCCCTGACCACAAAGTAACCGCGATTATAAAGCTCCGGCAGCATAACAGGACGCGCTTTTTCCAGATCATCCAGGCTTATTTCCCGCAGAGACTTGCTCTGCTTCCCCGCTGCGCGGTTAATCACGGCAAGGGCTTCCGCACACTCTGCCCTCCTGTGGTTGTAGGCCGAATCTGCCAGGTTTCGCTTGACCCTGCTGTCTATAATCACAAAGGCATGTTCGCCCAAATTAAGAGGAACGTGTTCATACTCAAGGGAACGGCAGTCAATAAAAATTCCGTAGCCCTCCATGGAAAGCGCCGAAGCAAATTGATCCATTATCCCGCACTGAACCCCGACATATTCGTTTTCTGCCCGCTGCGCGATCAGGGCCAGCTCCCTGAATGGAATCTTTAATGAGCTGAGGTGGGAAAGCGCTGCTGCCACAGCAACTTCCAGCGCCGCTGAAGAGCTCAGGCCTGCCCCGATCGGGAGATCGCCGCCGAAAACTATATTGGCCCCCGAAAACTTATAACCGGCTTTACGGAGCGCCCAGCAGACCCCCGCCGGGTAATCCCACCAGTTGTGGCTGTCAGCCGGAATCAGTCCGCTTAAAGAAAAGGATGCTTCCTGATCCAGGTTGCGGGAATATACTTTGACCAGTTTATCACTGCGGGATTCTGCCGTTAGCGATATGCCCATACTAACGGCCATGGGCAGCACGAAGCCCTGATTGTAATCGGTATGTTCACCGATAATATTAACCCTGCCGGGAGCCTGAACATGGACTTTCACAAAACATCCCACCCTGATCATTATTTAAGGCCATTTTATCACACCCGGCCTCCGGTTATTTAAAAATTAAGCCGCGCCCTTTTTTTTTTCCGCCGGGTATGGTTTGATATAGTTGAGGTGATTCTATGCGGGTTATTGCAGGCACGGCAAAAGGAATGAAGTTGAAAGCGCCTCACGGGCAATCTGTCAGGCCCACCGCTGACCGGGTTAAAGAAGCGCTCTTTAACATTTTAGGCCCAGGCATTATCGGGGCCAGCTTTATCGATCTGTATGCCGGCAGCGGGGCGATCGGCATTGAAGCTTTAAGCCGCGGCGCCCGGAGCTGCATTTTTATAGATAATCAAAGGAGCAACCACCGGCTGATTAAAGAAAACCTGGCTAAAACCAAGCCGGAAGGCAGCGCGAGGCTGATTATGGCTGACGTGAAAAAAGCGCTGGACAGCCTTGGCGTGGAGGGCATTCAGGCCGACCTGGTCTACCTTGACCCGCCTTATAACTACCCTGACCTGCAGGAAGTGGTTAACAGCGTTTTCAAAAACCGACTGATTGCTGAAAAGGGCATACTCATAGCCGAGCATGCTTACAAAAACCGCCAGTGGATCGAAAATTACCCCAAAGTAAGGCTAAAAAAATATGGCGATACCGGGCTTACTTTTATCTTCACGGCCTGAACCGGGAGGATTATTATTATTTCTATAGAAGATAAAGTTAATATCTTTTTAAATTTAAGAGATGGGAGAGGTTAAATTGAAATTACTGGTTTGTACTGACGGTTCGGAACATAGCAAAAAGGCGCTTGAGAAAGCGCTGGAAATCGCCGGCGGCTGCAGCGTTGATGAAGTTGCCATAATAAATGTATACGAAGAAATTAGAATTCCCCAAGCAATGACGGATCGAATCTCGATCGCACCTGAAGATGCTAAAAGGTTTGAAAAACTGGAAGAACTGGATAAGGAAGAGCAAAAAGCAATGCTTGATGAAGCTGCCGGCAGCTTTAAGCAGAAAAACATAAAAGTCAAAACCCTCGCAGAATGCGGACACCCGGCAGAAACGATTGCCCGCACTGCCGAGGAAGGCGGTTATGATATGATTATCATCGGCAGCAGGGGCCTAGGCGGCCTGAAAAAATACTTACTGGGCAGTGTAAGCAATTCAGTCCTGCAGGAAGCAAAAACCAGCGTCCTGGTAGTTAAATAACAGCCGGGCTGACCGGGCCGACATATTTTATAGCGGCCATAAACTACAGGAACATAAAGAAAACCCCTTCACACAAGGGGTTTTCTTATTTTTTTCCTTATTTTTTTAGCAGAACTGCTGCGGCTGGGCTTAATTACTGCAGTTCCGTTAGCACTTCCTTCAGGACAGACAGAAACTTTTCATTCTGTTCAGCCGTCCCGTAAGTGACCCGAATATAGGTCGGAAAACCGAAAATATCTCCCGTGCGGACGATTACCCCTTTTTTCATCAGGGATTCAAAAGCTTCCCTGGAGTCCACTTTCAGATCGATAAAGCAAAAGTTTGCCTGATCGGGAACGGCCTTTAAGTCCATTTCAGCAAGCCCTAAGGCAAACTGTTTTCTCGATTCTCTGACCAGATTACGGCTCCGTTCAAGATGATAACTGTCTGCTAAAGCAGCCCGGGCGCCGGCCTGGGCCATGGCATTAACATTAAAAGGCTCGCGGACCCGGTTTAACTCCCGGATAATATCCGCGGGGGCTATACCGTAGCCGATCCGCAGGCCTGCCAGGCCGTACAGCTTGGAAAATGTGCGCAGCAGGATGACCGGTTTGCCCTGTTCAACATAGTCAAGCCCTGAAGGATGGTCGGCATCCTCAACATATTCTATGTAAGCCTGATCTAAAACAAGCAGGACATTTTCAGGAAGACGCTCGATAAAAGCGTCCAGATCTTTTTTCTTTACCGTGGTTCCGGTCGGGTTATTGGGGCTACAGAGAAAAACCAGCCTTGTTTTTTCATTAACCGCTTCTAATATTGCTTCAAAATCATAGCTGAAATCCGGACCGACAAGCGGCACAGGGTGCGGGCTGCCGCCCACCAGGCGCATTACAAAATCATACTCGGAAAAACTGGGGGCCACCGTGACCGCTTCGTCTCCCGGGTTTACGTAAACAAGAGCCAGGAAAGATAATATTTCATCCGATCCGTTGCCGAAGATAAGCCGGTCCGTTTTTACATTTAGCTTTTCAGCCAGGGCCTCTTTCAGGTAATAGCAGTTGCCGTCGGGGTATATGTGCATTTTTTTCAGATTGCTGCGCATGGCTTCGACCGCCAACAGGGAAGGCCCCAGGGGGTTTTCATTGGAAGCCATCTTGATTACATTTTTCAAACCGAGTTCCCTCTCTACTTCTTCAACCGGCTTCCCCGGCACATAAGGCTTAATCATCTCAAGACATGAACGCATTTCCGGTTTTTTCACTGGCTAATCCTCCGTCTCATCAGAAGTATGAATAACATGATCTAATAATTTATTTATTTTGCCGTTACCCTTGCTTTCTCCTTTTTATTCTGTTATAATTCGAAAATAATTGAAAAGCATAGCGTTGAAGGGGATAAATACTTTGGCAGTCCATCCAGAGAGAGGCTCCCCGGCTGTAAGAGCCTCAGGCAGTCAAAGGAATAAGCCACCCTGGAGCTGTGGCCCTGAAATGGCGGCAAGCCATTAAGCGCCACCGGTTGCAAAGCCGTTATCGACAACGAGTGGCTCGACTTTTGGGCAACTAGAGTGGTACCGCGGGAACTCAGCCCGTCTCTTAATTAATTTTAAGAGACGGGCTTTCTGATTTTAAAGTTGTTTTACTACAAAAAGATCCGGTCATCGGGGGAGGCAATTTAAAATGAGCGTTAAGTGGGACAACTATTTTGCAGAACGGACGAAGCATATTACAGGTTCACAAATCCGCCAGTTTTTTGCCCTGACGGAAAGGCCCGAAGTGATTTCTTTTGCGGGAGGCTTTCCGGGGAATGATTTTTTTCCGCGCGAGCATGTTGCCAGGGCCCTTTCCAGGATCGTTATGGAGGAAAGCAGTCAGGCCCTGCAATACGGACCGACAGAAGGAAGTTATGACCTGCGCGAACTGGTTGCCGAAAGGATGCAGCACGAAGGGGCAGCTTGCGGGGTTGACAACCTGGTCATTACCGACGGCTCCCAACAGGGGCTTGACCTGCTCAGCCGAATCCTGGTCGACCCGGGCCAACCTGTCCTGGTTGAAGAGCCTGCTTATATCGGGGGAATGAGCGCAATCAAATCATACGGAGGCGTACCCTGCGGCATCGAAATGGATGGCGATGGACCGATCCCCTCGAAGATGGAGCAGGCCATCATCAAACTTACTGATCAAGGCCGCCCGCCTAAATTATTCTATACCGTACCCAATTTTCAAAACCCGACCGGGATTACCACCAGCCTCCAGAGGCGCCGGCAAATCCTGGATATTGCGTCCCGCTATAACCTGGTTATCCTTGAAGATAACCCGTACGGCCCTCTCTGCTACGAAGGCGAGGTGCCTTCCTCTTATATTTCTCTTGACCTTGAGGACCGGGTTATATATCTTGGCTCCTATTCCAAGGTGCTTATCCCCGGGATCAGAATCGGCTGGATGGCCGGGCCGAAACCATTGATAGAAAAAATAACTATGGCTAAGCAGACTGCCGACCTCTGCTCAAGCACCCTGGGCCAGCAGCTGGCTACCTTTCTCTCCCGAAACGGCTACCTGGACAGGCATATTGTGCGTTTGGCTGAATTATACCGTGAAAAAAGAAATGCCATGGTTGAAGCCATGAAATTCTACTTCCCTGCAGGGGTCAGGTTCAACATACCCAGGGGCGGGTTTTTTGTCTGGGTGGAGTTTCCTGATTATTACCCGACCAGCAGAGAGCTGCTTGACCGGGCGTTAAAACAAAATGTTGCTTTCGTGCACGGAGAAGGCTTTTCCAGCAACGGCGGAGGCAGGTACTGCGCACGCTTTTCTTTCAGCCAACCCGATATTGAAGATATTACCCGCGGCATAAAGGTTTTAGGAGAACTGCTTCATGAAGTGGAGGCCGGCTGCACGTTAAAAGCAGCAGGCCATTAATGGAAACAATACAGTGGATTGCAACGTCAGCCTTTCAGCAATAGCAAATTCCGATCACTTTGAGTGCCGGAGGTTTTCTTCAGCACCTTCTGTATGCCGCCGCCCTGAAAGGTTGTTATAAACCCTGCTGCTGAACCGTTCAGCAATCATCGTGCCGATAGAACATCAAATGCTATATAATAAGAATGACTTAACCGATTGCGGCAAAGCCGTGCTGCCGTTTTCTGTTGCCCGGGAGGAGTCGCCGATGAAAGAACTGGTAATTGTTGATAGCGGAAGCGCTAATTTATACAGCATTTTTAAGGCCTGTGAGATGGTCTCTTTGAAGCCGGAAATATCCAGCAACCCGGAAGTAATTGCTGCCGCAAAAGCTGTTATATTCCCCGGGGTCGGTTTTTTCGATCACGCCGCCAGGACAATACGGGAAAACAGGCTAACAGATGCCCTGCTTAAAGTGATCACAGACAAAAAACCGCTGCTGGGCATATGCCTGGGGATGCAGTTGCTTTTTACGGAAAGCGAAGAGTCAATAAATACAGCAGATGCTGTCAAAGGCCTGGGCGCTGTTGCCGGCAGGGTAAAACGATTCCCCGCCGGTTTGCCCGTCCCCCATGTCGGATGGAACAGGGTTATGCCTGCAAGCGGCCACCCCCTTTTCGAAGGTTTGGAAAGCGGGGCTTACTTTTATTTCACCCACTCCTATTATGTTCAACCCGAAAAAACCCAGGTTATCCTGGCCAGGACCGAGTACGCTTTCCCCTTCACTTCCGCCGTAGGCGACGGCAGCCTGATGGGGGTCCAGTTCCACCCGGAAAAGAGCGGGCCTGCAGGCTTGCACCTGCTCGGTAATTTTGGTAAGATAATAGCCGATAACTACTAGACACAGCTACCTGTAAGAAGAATTCAGATCGATAAAAGTTAAAACTATTAAAATGTACCCGGACAGAAACATCTGCTGATTTGCTGTCATGGAAATACTGCGCCCGGGTTATTAAACAGGGTTAGGGGCTGCCGGAAATGCTCGCAAAAAGAATTATTCCCTGCCTGGATGTACGGGATGGCCGGGTAGTCAAGGGCACTCGCTTTGTTAATATCAGGGATGCAGGTGACCCGGTAGAACGAGCCGCTTTTTACAACCGCGAGGGAGCAGATGAAATAGTCTTTCTGGATATCACTGCTTCAGTCGAGGGGCGCAGGGCGATTATCGATGTTGTGCGCCAAACAGCGGAGGTTGTCTTTATCCCTCTTACTGTCGGCGGCGGGATTGATTCCACTTCCTTTATGCAGGAACTTTTGGAATCGGGTGCCGACAAGGTATCCTTAAATACTGCGGCACTCAAAAACCCCGCTTTGATCAGGGAAGGCGCGGAGCAATTTGGCAGCCAGTGTATCGTTGTTGCTATCGATGCCTGCCGGGTAGATCAGCAAACCGGAAGTGAATCCCGGAAGTGGGAAGTATACAGCCACGGCGGCCGAAAAGCAACCGGGCTTGATTTGATCGACTGGGTTAAAAAGGCTGAAGCAATGAGCGCGGGGGAAATACTTTTAACCTCCATGGATGCCGACGGCACGCTGGACGGTTACGACAACGAAATGCTCGCAGCCGTGGCCGACGCGGTTCAAATACCGGTTATAGCATCCGGCGGCGCAGGCACCCTCGAACACATGTATGAAGCGCTGACCAGGGGTAAAGCCCACGCAGTCCTGGCCGCTTCAATTTTACATTACGGAACTTACAGTATTGCTGAAATTAAGGAATATCTGTCTTCAAAAGGACTGCCGGTTAGACCGGTTAATAAATAACATGATCTACGATCTTGGAGAGGAGTTTTATCAATGAAAGAGCAGGGTACTTTTCGGGTTAAAAAAGGTATGGCCCAAATGCAAAAAGGCGGCGTGATTATGGACGTTACCACGGTTGAACAGGCTCAGATCGCTGAAAAGGCCGGAGCTGTTGCCGTAATGGCTTTAGAGCGCGTCCCTTCGGATATCAGGGCTGCCGGTGGCGTGGCCAGGATGGCCGACCCTGAAATGATCATGAGCATTATGGACACAGTAACAATCCCGGTAATGGCCAAGGTGCGGATCGGTCATTTTGCCGAAGCCCAGATATTAGAAGAGCTGGGGGTAGATTATATTGACGAAAGTGAAGTGCTGACCCCTGCTGACGAGCAGTACCATATAAACAAACACCATTTTAAAGTTCCTTTTGTATGTGGAGCAAGGGATTTAGGTGAAGCACTCCGCCGCATTTCTGAAGGGGCGGCCATGATCCGGACCAAGGGTGAACCGGGAACGGGCAACGTAGTTGAAGCGGTCCGCCATATGCGCAAAGTCATGGACCAGGTACGCCAGGTAATCAGCAAAGCCGACGATGAACTGGTTGTTCTGGCCAAGGAGTTGGGTGTATCAGTGGAACTGTTAAAAGAGGTCCGCGACGCCGGGCGCCTGCCAGTTGTTAACTTTGCTGCCGGGGGCATAGCTTCGCCTGCCGACGCTTCATTAATGATGCAGCTCGGCTCTGACGGCATTTTTGTCGGTTCAGGCATCTTTAAATCGGAAAAACCTCAGCTGGTAGCGGAAGCTATTGTTAAAGCAACACTCCACTACGATGATCCTAAAGTACTGGCTGAAGTATCGAGAAAACTGGGCGATGCGATGCCGGGCCTGGAGATTTCTTCACTGGCAGCAGCGGACAGGATGCAGGAACGGGGAATTTAGCAGATGAAAATAGGAGTTCTTTCCGTTCAGGGCGCCGTGTCGGAACATATCAGGCACCTTGAACGCTGCAGTGTTGAAGCAGTAGCCGTCAAAAACCAGGAAAGCTTAAACGAGACCAGCGGGTTAATCATTCCGGGCGGAGAAAGTACAACTATCGGCAAATTAATCGAAACTTTCGGCCTGGCCGACCTGATCCGGAAAAGAAACCGGCAGGGAAGCCTGGCCGTTTTCGGTACCTGCGCCGGGATGGTCTTAATCGCCCGCGAAATCCTTGACGGCATTGCTGGACAGCCGAAACTGGATTTGATGGATATATCGGTACAGCGCAACGCTTTCGGCCGCCAGAAGGAAAGCTTTGAAACAGATCTAGACTTCAAATCATTTAATTTCCCGCTGACTGCCGTCTTTATCAGGGCGCCGATCATCGAAGTGGCCAGTCCTGAGGTAGAAACACTCGCAGAAATGCCAGAGGGCATCGTTGCCGCCAGGCAGGACAACCTGCTGGCCACCTCTTTCCACCCCGAACTGACAGATGATTTAAGAGTACACGAATATTTTATCGGGATGTGTAAAAACTGCATTTAAAACCTTGTGGTGATTGAAGTGGGAGCGGGGTACCTGTTACAAATGATTAACAAAAAGTGTGACAGGCGCCCCGCCTCTCTTTACTTTTATTCCCACTCGATTGTGCCGGGCGGTTTTGATGTTATATCGTAGACCACTCGCGCAATATCGGGAATTTCACCTGTTATGCGCAGTGATGTTTTATCGAGCAGTTCATGGGGCAGGCGGGCCCAGTCTGCGGTCATCGCGTCTTCTGAAACTACCGCCCTCAGGGCAATTACAGGGCCGTAGTGGCGGTCGTCTCCCTTCACCCCTACTACCTTCACATCGGTCAATACGGCAAAGTACTGCCACATACCTTCGCTCAAACCTGCACTATGCAGCTCTTCCCTGAAAATGGCATCAGCCTTCTGGAGCAAGCAGAGTTTTTCAGCTGTAATATCGCCGATTATCCGCACGGCCAGGCCGGGACCGGGAAAGGGCTGCCTTTTTAATATTGAATCGGGCAAGCCGAGTTCGGCTCCTACCAGGCGCACCTCATCTTTGAAGAGTTCGCGCAGGGGTTCGATTAAATCAAAACCCAGTTCTGCCGGCAACCCGCCCACGTTGTGGTGAGACTTGATTACCGCAGCGCCGTTCACAGTTCCGCTTTCGATCACGTCCGGGTAGATTGTGCCTTGGGCCAGATAGGTAATATCGCCCATAGAAAGGGCTTTTTCCTTAAATACGTTAATAAATTCGGCCCCGATAATCCGCCTTTTTTCTTCCGGGTCCGTTATCCCCTCCAAAGCCTCTAAAAACATTTTCTCGGCATTGACATGAATAAACTGGCCCTGCAGTTTCTCACTATAAAGCTTCACTACCTGTTCTGCTTCATCCAGTCGCAGCAGGCCGTGATCAACAAAGATAAAAACAGCCCTGTCCTGAAGGGCCCTGTCGAGTAAAAATGCGACAACAGATGAATCGACACCGCCGCTTAAAGCGCAGACTACCCTGTCAGTCCCGCCGACGACCTGCTGAATTTTTTCGACAGCGTCATCGACAAAACTGCGGGGAGTCCAGGTTTTGTTGCAGCCGCAAACATCAAAGAGGAATCGTTTCAAAACATTATTGCCCCCGGGAGTATGAAATACTTCGGGGTGGAACTGCAAGCCGTAAATTTTTTGCCCCTGGTCGCCAATTGCGGCCATGGTATTGTTTTCTGTACGGGCCAGGACAGCGAATCCCGCCGGCGGCCTGATCACTTCATCCTGGTGGCTCATCCAGGCAAAGCAGGTCTCCCCGTCAAGAAAATCATCGTCGTTAAACAGGGGTTCCCTTTCAACGATTTCAAACGAGGTGCGCCCAAATTCCGAGCGGCTTCCCCTGACTACTTCTCCTCCGAGTTCCCTGGCCAGGAGGTGCATCCCGTAACAGATCCCCAGGATGGGAATGCCCCCTTTATAGATTGCCGCATCGCAGCGCGGGGCGTTTTCCTGGTTAACGCTGGCCGGGCTACCGGAAAGAATTATTCCTGACGGCTGCATGCGTTTAATCTCGGACCAGGGCGTATCATAGGGGATCAGTTCGCAGTAGACCCCTGCTTCCCGGACTCTCCTGGCTATCAGCATACTGTACTGCCCGCCGAAATCTAAGATTACTACCTTTTCCCGGGTGCTTTCAGAGTCTTCATTTAAAAACTGCGTCATTTCAGCTCACCTCATTAATTAT
>SKOR01000072.1 GCA_007119965.1 Syntrophomonadaceae bacterium | reverse complement strand
TGGAAGCAGGATGTATATCCGATACTTGAGATTTTCAGCGTAAGGACCCCCGGATCTTTTATTGAAGAGAAATCTTATGCCCTGGCCTGGCATTACCGCAATGCAGAACCGGAGCTCGGCACCCTGCGCTGCAGGGAACTGGCGACCGCGCTGCACGATATCCTCGCAGGCACTTCCCTGCAGGTATTGCAGGGCAACAAGGTGCTGGAAGTAAAACCGGCCGGGATTAATAAGGGGAAAGCGGCCTTGCACTGGCTTAATGAAGCCGACCGGGGGGCTTTCATCCTGGCTATGGGCGATGATTGGACAGACGAGGACGTTTTTTCTGTGCTGCCTGATGAAGCGTGGAGCATTAAAGTCGGGTTTGCCCCGTTTACAGGGGCACACTACTTCTTAGAGTCTCCCGGTGAGGCCAGAAGCCTGCTAAATTGCCTGGAAGGGTTGTAGGGTTGAGGGTGTATGCTTAAGAGTTACCCGAAAGGACCCTATTCATAAACCTCAGGATTTACGATATTCTGCGGCTTTTCCCCTGCTAAAACCGCACAGACGCTTTCAGCCGCCATCTTTGCCATTGCCGAACGGGCTTCCTTTGTTGCGCTGCCTAAATGGGGCAGCAGGGTGACGTTGTCGAGGTCGGTCAGTCCGGGGGCTAAAAGTGGTTCGCGCTCGAAAACATCAAGTGCAGCTCCTTGGATATGCCCGGCTTTGAGATGCTTGATCAGGCTTTTTTCGTCTACGTGACCACCGCGGGCGGTGTTAATCAGGTAGGCATCGGGCTTCATCATTTCAAGTTTTTCTTTATCGATCAGGTGGTGCACCTCCGGGGAATAGGGCAGGTGCAGGCTTAAGAAATCAGCCTTTTGAATTAAATCATCAAGGGGCAGGTACTCTGCTTCCAGCGGAGCGGCAACATCTTCAGGAAGAGGGCTGCGGTTGTGATAAATGATTTTCATGTCGAAACTGAGAGCCCTTTTCGCCACGGCCTGGCCGATCTTTCCCATCCCGATAATCCCGAGGGTTTTACCGCTTAAGGATGAGCCTGTAAAGAGGAGGGGGTCCCAGCCACTGAAGCGCCCTTCGCGCAGGTAGCGATCGGCTTCGACCACCCGGCGGGCGGCAGACAGGATCAGGGCTAAAGTGAGGTCAGCGGTGGCTTCCGTGAGAACTCCGGGAGTATTGGTAACAGCAACCCCTCGTTCTGTGCAGGCCTGGATATCTATGTTGTCCGTTCCTGCAGCCAGGTTGGCGACTACCTTTAGTTTTTGGCCCAAATCGAGAAGAGGCTCGGCAATACGGTTATTCAGCATAGAAATCACTGCATCGGAATCTTTAATTTCGGTCATAAACCTCTGGCGGCTGATAGGCCGGTAAGATTCATGGACTACAGATTCGCAATCGTTCTGCCGGAGGATGATCATCCCCTGCTCGGGAATTTTTTTGGTGATTAGCACTTTAAAGGCCATTGATGAGCCTCCCGCCGTTTATTAGGAAAAGCTGTCTGCAGACTTAAATTTCACGGGGTAATTATACCATATCCAGAGGGTTTTACTAAAGAGGGCGATCGGCCTGAATAAATGTGCGCCCACCATTTACATGAATCTTTATTTTTACCTGATAAACAGGCTCAATATTCCCGGGCTGTAAAACTTCAAGGCCGCCTGCAGCATAAACTTTCCCTTCCTGCAGCAGGGCCAGTTTACTGCAGTACCTGGCGGCCAGGTTCAGATCGTGCACAGCGACTACGGAAGATGTCCCCTGTTTCGCCAGGTTTTCAATTATATCCATCACTTCAAGCTGATGCCTCAGGTCAAGGTTGCTGGTTGGCTCATCCAGCAAAAGCACCTGCGGTTCCTGGGCTATTGCCCGGGCAATAATTACTTTCTGCCTTTCCCCCCCGCTTAGTGAACCGATATCACGCATGGCAATATCCTGCAGTTTAAGCATATCTACGATTTCCGAAACCTTGTCGAAGTCTTTCCGGGAAGGTTTCCAGTTCAGGAAAGGTTTGCGGCCCATCAGGATCGCATCGAACACATTGACGGGAAACCTGCTGTCTTCCTGCTGAGGAACATAGCCGATCACCCTGGCCAGTTCACTCATTGTGAAACGGCTGATTTCTTTGCCATCAAGGTAGATCGCGCCGCCCTTCGGCTTCAGGATCCGGTCGATACACTTGAGCAGGGTGCTTTTACCCGAACCGTTAGGACCGATCACCCCTAATATTTCTCCTTCGCCGAGTTCCAGGGCAACATCCTGCAAAACGGGACGGCTGTTATAACTAAAAGATAGCCTGTTAACGGTTATTTTCACCAGTAATTCCTCCCCTTGATTACCAGGTATATAAACAGGGGAGCCCCCATGAAGGAAGTAAGAATGCCGACCGGCAAGACTATCGGGGCAATGACGGTCCTGGCCAGGGTATCTGCGGCGAGCAGCAGCAGGCCCCCGGTTATAGCAGACAAGGGAATCAGGTATATTTCATTCCCGCCAATGAAGCGGCGGACAATATGCGGGATAACCAGGCCCACAAAACCTATGATGCCGATAAAGGAAACGATTACTGCCGTCAGAAGGGAAGATATCAGCATGCCGAACAGGCGAACCCTGTGCACATCGACACCGAGGCTTTTTGCCGTTTCGTCCCCTGCTTTAAAGACATTGTAATTCCAGCTGTTGTAGATGAAGTAGGCCAGGGCGGGGACAGTGACTGCAGCTATTATGGCCAGGTCGCTCCAGCCGGTTTTACCCACATCGCCAAAGGTCCAGAAGACAATGGCAGCGATCCTGACCTGGTCGGAGAAATACTGGATAAAGGTAGTGCCGGCGGTAAACAGGGAACCGAGAGCCACCCCGGTCAAGATCATTGTTTCAGGGGTTGCCCCCTTGTATTGGGCAAGCATCAGGATAACCGCAGTGGCAACCAGCGAACTGAGGAAGGCGCAAATTGTAACCAGGTAAGGGTTGTTTATAATAATTGCGGCTTCCGCAGCACTGGAAGTCATCACCCCTGCGCCGAGGAACCCGAGAGCAAAAGCAGCCCCGAAAGCAGCCGCGCTGGAAATACCCAGGGTGAAGGGCGAGCCGAGCGGGTTCCTCAGGATGCTCTGCATGGCTGCGCCGGCCACGGCAAGGCCGGCGCCTGCAGTGAGGGCGGTAAGGATGCGGGGGACGCGGATGTTCCAGATTACATTAAAGGCGGTTGTATCAGCTTCCCTGAGCAGCAAAATGTTCACGACATCAGCCACGGGCAGGTAGTACGAACCGACGGCCAGGGCATACAATGTTGCAGTGACAAGCAGAACGATTCCAACCAGCCCGAATAATATTTTCGTGACAATGCTTTTTCTGTATTCCGCCAGAATGGTGCTGTCCGCCATTTTCACGATAACTCCCTGCTTTAGGGTTTTAGTTTAAAGCTACCCTTTCATATGAACCGTGCACTTCAACCATTTCGTTGTAGACCGGTTTGCCGACAAATGTTTCGAATATCTGGTCCGCTTTTTCGGCCATATCAAAATCCCCGAATTGTTCGGGGTAGATTACGCTGCCAATGTAATATGCATTGGCGAGCACAGTCTCATGATTGGTATTGGTCCAGATTTTAGGCAGTATGCGGTAAACGTTGCCGTTTTGCAATGCGGTCAGTGACTCGAATTCCGGGCCCTTCAAATCTTCGAGAGCCTGCTCAAAGCCGGTTGCTTCAAGAAAGATGTAATCGGGATCCCACAACAGGAGGGCCTCTTTGTCGATAAAAGCATTTTCCTCGCCCACTTCCGCGGCTGCGTTATTGGCGTTGATAAAGTCAAAAGCCGAATACATCGACGAAGTCGAGGTAATCCCCATTGAGCCGGCCCACGCCTTACCGCCAACATAGACAGAAGGTTTTTCTGCATCCGGGATATCCCTGGTCCGCTCGTCAAGATCAGCTATAATAAGTTCAATTTCAGCGATCAGCTCTTCAGCACGCTCTTCCCTGTCCAGGGCCTGCCCTAAAACACGCAGCGATTCCATAACTTTATCCCGGTGTTCGGAAAAGCTGACATACAGCCTCACTGTTACCAGCGGAACGCCTGCTTTATTGGCTAAATCCTCGTGTTCGAAAAAATCAAACCCATCGGCAGCCTGGGCGGCAACCATTAAATCGGGGTTGACGGCAATAATAGTTTCAGCGTCTTCATCGCTGACCACGGGAATGTCATATATTTCCGGGATCATGGCCAGGTTCCAGGGTGAACGCAGCGGGTCTCTTTTTTCGCTTTCCCTGACTCCTGATATCATTTCGGCAGCGTCAAGGTAAACCAGAAGCCTGTGGGCGCAGCCGCACAGGGTAATGACCTTATCTATTTCCTGCGGCACCTCAACCGTCCTGCCGGCCATATCGGTAACTGTCACATAACCGGTCTCTTCTTCTGTTTCCTGTTCTTCAGGATCCGGCGCTTCGGCCGCTTCGCCGTTTAGATCCTGATCAACTTCCGCGGGGCTGCAGCCGAAAACCAACAGGCCTGCCAACAGCAAAACTGCAAACAGGGCTATGCCTTGATAGAATTTTTTCATCTTAAGCCCTCCTCCTTATTTAAAGCCTTAGATCAATTCAGAAACGCACATTGAGTCGTTTGCCAGGCAGGATTTCTTTGCAGGCTGTTCACCGTCTACAGTCCAGGTTACAACTCCCAGGCGCGCTTCTGTTTTACGGTGAAAGACATTGTCCCCGGCTCTTTCACGGACATAGCGAGTGACAATTTCTTTGATTCGGGGAGTGATCTCCGTGTAAAGCCAAAACATGCCGCACAGGCTCTCCACCGCTTCTTCCACTGTCTCCGTACAGGACCATTGCGTATCGATATACTGGATCCTGGGAAAATATCCCATACTGTAAAGAAGGTTAAAGGGGTATATAATCGTGGCGATATCATCACCGCTATCCACTTCGTCGAATATTTCTTTCCAGAGATCTTTACGGGCCTGGTTGACGCCGTCTTCAGCCCAGAATACAAGGCAGCAGTTCTTACGGGAAACCAGGTTCATTTTATTAAGGGTATCAAAATTGAAAACGGCAGGGGTCATTGAAGCAAAGGCGAGATCATACCGGCCCAGCAGGCCTTCAGCTTCTATGTCGATATCTTCCCACATCCGGTTAACTACTGATACGTTGCCGATATTATGCTGTTCAACTTTCTTTTCCAGCTGCCGGCACATTTCATCAGCTCCATCGAGGGCGGTAACCGACTGGCACATCTCTGCCAGGAGCAGCGAATAGGTACCTGTACCGCAGCCGATATCCAGTATTTTAGTGTCAC
>SKOR01000120.1 GCA_007119965.1 Syntrophomonadaceae bacterium | reverse complement strand
GGGTCAGGGAACGGGTATCTATGCCTTCAACCCCAAGAATATTGTGCCGGTCAAGATGCGCATCCAGTGCTTCTGATGCTCTCCAGTTTCGTGGTCGTCGACAAATTTCCCTAACTAAAAAGCCGTCCACTGTGGGGCCGGCTGATTCAACATCGTCTTCATTAACTCCATAGTTCCCGACGAGGGGGCAGGTCAACATCAGGATCTGACCCCGGTAGGAAGGGTCGGTAACCATCTCCTGGTAACCTGTCATTGAAGTATTAAAAACCACCTCACCAAATATTTCTCCCTTTCCCGAAAAAACTTCGCCCCGGAGACTGAAGCCGTCTTCCAAAACCAGTAGCGCTTGCAAAGTAATCCTCCTTTTGTTGCATCAGAACCTATAGTATTGCTGAAAAGCTCCAAGGCATTTTTACAATTATAATGACTTCACATACAAAGTACAAGCAATTTTGACCTCTTCAGCTAAACTTTTTTAAGTAAGAGGCTACCCGCTCCAGTATCTCATCCCTGTCTCCTCCTTCTTCAACCAGCCTGACAATGGCGCTACCGATAATTACGGCATCGGCCTCAGCACCAAGAGCGCTGACTTGTTCCGGGCGCGAAATGCCGAAACCCAGGGCCAGTGGCAGGTCAGTTTCAGAGCGCACCCGGGCGAGCAGTTCGTAACCCGAAGCGGGCAAATCATTTCTGGCTCCGGTTACCCCGGACACTGAAACGCAGTAAATAAAACCTCCGGCTTTTTTAACAGCTGCTTTAATTCGCCCGGGTGAACTGGTCGGGGCGAGCAGGTGAATTAAATGCAGACCCGATTGCTGCAGCTCTTTACTGAGAGCTTCGCTTTCTTCCAGGGGCAGATCGGGAACAATTACACCATCAAGATCACTTGATGAGGCTGCATGGACAAATGATTCTAAGCCGAATGAATAAACAGGGTTATAGTAAGTCATCACCAGCAGGGGAATTTCCAGCCTGGAACGCAGCCGGCGAGCCAGCTCTAAAACATCTTTTAGCGTAACCCCGTTTTTCAAGGCCCTGCCGGCTGCAGCCTGGATCACCGGGCCATCTGCAACTGGATCGGAAAAAGGCACCCCCAGTTCAACCATGGCCGCACCGCTGTCAGCCAAGCGGCAGACCAGCTTTTCGGTGGTTTCCAGGTCAGGGTCTCCGGCAGTCACATAGGCAATTATGCCCTTACTTCCGGCCGCCCGCAGTTCGGCAAATTTTTTATCGATCCTGTTCATAATCCCGCCTCCTCTAAGGCTTTCGAAGCCGAAGCAACATCTTTATCACCCCGGCCCGAAAGGCAGACCACCACCGTTTGGTCCGAAGTAATTAAAGGAATTAACTGCTCCAGGTAGGCCAGGGCATGAGCGCTTTCCAGGGCCGGGATAATCCCTTCGCATTTGGCAAGCAGCGTAAAGGCTTTGAGCGCTTCGCGATCAGTTACGGCGGCATAACCGGCCCTGCAGCTATCCTTCAGGTAGGCATGCTCGGGACCTACCCCGGGATAATCTAGACCGGCGGAAATGGAATGGGCTACCGTAACCTGCCCGGCATGATCCTGAAGTAGATAACTTAAATTTCCGTGCAGCACACCGGGACGTCCCCCGCTCAGGCTGGCCGCGTGCAAACCCGTTTCCAGCCCCTTACCGGCGGCTTCAACTCCAATTAAGGTAACCTGCTCATCTTTAATAAAGGGGTGAAAAAAACCGGCCGCATTACTGCCTCCGCCAACACAGGCAACGAGGTAATCGGGCAAGCCTCCTTCAACCTGCCCGAACTGATCCCTGGTTTCTTCTCCGATCACTTTCTGAAAATCGCGAACCATGACCGGATAGGGATGCGGGCCAACGACGGAACCGATTATATAGTGAGTGTTATCAACATTTGTGACCCAATCCCGCAAAGCTTCATTAGTTGCATCCTTCAGGGTTTTACTACCCGAAGTAACCGGAATAACCCGGGCGCCAAGCAGATTCATACGGAATACGTTTAATTCCTGGCGCTGCATATCTTCTTCTCCCATGTAAATATCACATTCAAGGCCGAACATGGTCGCTACTGTTGCTGTCGCAACTCCGTGCTGGCCGGCTCCAGTTTCAGCAATTATTCTGCTTTTACCCATCAGCCGAGCCAGCAATACCTGGCCGAGCGTATTATTAATTTTATGGGCTCCTGTATGGTTTAAATCTTCTCTTTTCAGGTATATTTTTGCCCCTCCCAACCATTTAGTCAGCCTTTCCGCATAATACAGCGGAGTCGGACGGCCGCAGTACTGCTGCAGGTAGTAATTTAGCTCCCCGATAAAACCGGGATCTTCCCTGCACTCCATGTAGCCCTGTTCCAGTTCGAGCAGAGCTGTCATCAAAGTTTCCGGGACATAACGTCCACCGTAAGCGCCAAAATATCCTTTATCGTCAGGCAGATTGCTCATTTTCCCAACTCCTTACCGTGTTGATAAAATCTCGAATGAACCCGCAGTCCTTTTGCCCGTTTACTTCTACCCCGGAACTAACATCTACACCGTAAGGGCTGAGATGATTAAGGGCAACTTTTACGTTTTCTGCTGTCAGTCCACCGGCCACGACGAGATTAAGGCCTGATAAATATTTTTCCTGACTCGCCCGGCGAGAAAGCATGGACCAATTCCACGCCTTACCGGTCCCTCCGAGTTGTCCCACTTCAAACGAATCAAGCAGGCAGGCCTTCACGCTGCCTCGGTACCTTTTGACCTCTTTTAAATCAGCAGGATTTGTAAGCCGGAAAGATTTTAAAGTCCGGCCGGGAAAAATTCTGCAATACTGCGGACTTTCATCACCATGAAATTGGAGAAGGTCAAGATCTAAATAGTCGTCTATAGCAGCGACATCTGAGTAAGAATTGTTAACAAAAACCCCTACTTTATCTATTCCCGGCGGGAGGATCCTGATAATTTCAGCAGCCTTTTCAACAGAAATTTTTCGCCGGCTCTCTGCAAAAACAAACCCGACAGCATCTGCTCCAGCTTCAGCGCAGCATACTGCTGTCTCAACCGTCTGGATGCCGCATATTTTTACCCACATTGCAACCCGGCTCCTTTCCTGTCCGGCAGGCCCTTCAGTTCCCTCAGCCTGGCACAGGGATCCGCTGAACGAACCAGGGTTTCGCCAATTAAAGCTGCATCTACTCCTGCCTGTTCAAGATTTAAAATATCCTCATGGCTGGCAATTCCACTTTCACTGACCACTATAATGTCTTCTGGAATATTTCCGGCCAGCTGTAGTGTAGTAGAAAGGTTTACAGTGAAAGTCTTCAGGTTGCGATTATTAATTCCGATCACTTCTGCCCCGGCATTTACAGCCAGCTCAAGCTCATTTTTATCATGCACTTCTACCAGGGCAGTCAAACCCAGGTCAGCAGCAAGCCTGATCAGCCTGCGAAGCATATACTGATCGAGAATAGAAACAATCAAGAGGATAGCATCCGCTCCCAGTACTCTAGATTCAAAAACCTGGTATTCGTTAAAGATAAAATCCTTGCGCAAAATCGGTAGTTCTGTGCATTTTTTGACCTGACTGATATAAGCAGGATCACCTTTAAAATATTTTTTTTCAGTAATTACTGATATCGCACCGGCACCCCCGCACTGATAAGCCCTGGCTAATCTTACCGGGTCAAAATCTGAACAAAGCAAGCCTTTAACCGGAGAAGCGCGTTTCACTTCGGCTATTATTTTCAGGCCGCTGTTACCCTGTAGTTTTTCTTTGAAACCGCGGGTTTTTTCCAGGCGGCCCAGGGCGCTGGTTACAATGCCCAGCGGCAGGGTAACTTCCAGGTCGGCTACTTCACTTTTTTTACTGCTGACGATTTGTTCCAAAAGCATCTTTAATCAGGCGGAAGCGGAAATGCTGGCCGCCCCGGCCTCCCTTCTGCTATTAGCATTAGTGTAGCGCTTCAAAAGCTCCAACCTATGTAATGCTTCCCCGGAATCAATGGCTTCACAGGCCGGTTGTAATCCCGCTTCAATACTTTCGGCTCTACCGGCTGCATAGAGCGCTGCAGCAGAGTTTAAAACAACTATATCCCGCGCAGCACCCGGCACACCTTTTAGCACACTTAGGATTAGAGCAGCATTTTTCTCCATTCCCCCACCCTGCAGCTCTTCCGGTCTGGGGACAGGCAGACCGAACATGTAAGGGTTAATCTCATAAGTTTTTACCTGCCCATCAATTACTTCCGTTACCCGGGTAACACCAAGAGTGGAAATCTCGTCAAGCCTGCCGGCTCCATGCACCACGAGGGCCCTTTTTATGCCCAATCGTAAAAGCACCATGCCCAGTGTTACCGTAAGGGTTGGATTATAAACACCCAAAAGTTGATAAGCGGCTCCGGCCGGGTTAACCAGCGGGCCGAGCAGGTTAAAAATTGTTCTGATCCCGATCTCCTTCCTCGCCTTAACGGCATGTTTCATGGCGGCATGGAAAACGGGGGCAAATAGAAAGGCAATGCCGGCTTCCTCTATTGCACCTGCAGCAGAATCTGGTTTTAAATCAAGATTGACGCCAAGCTCTTCCAGAACATCGGCACTGCCACATTTACTGGAGACTGAACGGTTGCCGTGCTTGGCAACGGGTACTCCGCAGGCCGAAACAACAAAAGCTGCTGCCGTGGATATGTTGAATGTATAGGATTGATCACCGCCGGTTCCACAGGTGTCAACCAATCCGCTGCTTTTCAGATCAACCTTTGCCGCCCCAAATCTGATAGCCCGGGCAAAGCCTGTTATCTCCTCTTCCGTTTCTCCTTTAACCCGCAGTGCAGTTATTAAGCCGGCAATCTGGGCATCTGTTGTCTGCCCACTCATAATTTCTTCCATAACCTCACGGGCATCACTTTCACTGAGATTGGACTGCTCTGCTGCTACAGCGATAGCTTCCGTTATCTTCATCGCTCAAACCCTCTCCTTCTAAAAAATTATTAATAATGATTTTGCCATCCTCGGTCAAAATTGATTCAGGGTGAAACTGGATCCCCCAGACCGGATCCTTGTAATGTTTCAAACCCATAATTTCTCCATCCTCGGAAGCTGCCGTAACATATAAGGAGGTCGGCAGCCTGCCGGGGTTTACAACCAGGGAATGATAACGGGCTGCTTTAAAGTTTGGCCTGGTTCCCCTGAATATTCCCCTGCCGTTATGGTCTATCAGGGAAGTTTTACCGTGCATCAGTTTGCGGGCGGGTATAATTTCTCCCCCATAAGCCTGACCGATTACCTGGTGCCCCAGGCAGACACCAAGCAGGGGAACGGAACCATTTAGCGCCCTGACAATGTCAAGGCAGTTCCCGGCGCCATCAGGAT
>SKOR01000025.1 GCA_007119965.1 Syntrophomonadaceae bacterium | reverse complement strand
TACGGCCTTCCGCTGACGGTTAAAGGGATGATGGACTGGAAGCACAAACGGCATTTGCAGGAGGTGAATAAGAGCTGAAAAAACCATGGCAAGGACGTTTTTTAAAAGATACCGCCCGGGCGGTGCTCGATTTTACAGTATCCCTGCCTTACGATAAACGCCTCGCTGATTGCGATATCAGGGGAAGCCTCGCCCATGTTGAGATGCTCTCTGAAACAGGGATTATCAGCGCCGAAGAAGCGTCAGTGATCATAAATGGGTTGAAAAAAGTAAAGCAGGAACTTACAAATGGCAGCTTTCCTTTTGATACCGGCTTTGAAGATATCCATATGAATATTGAAAAACGGTTGACCGAAATAATCGGACCGCTTGGCGGCAAACTGCACACGGCGCGAAGCCGCAACGACCAGGTTGCTCTCGACATGCACCTGTACATGAAAGAAGAGATCGCTCACATCGACAGCCTTTTGGTCCGGCTCCAGGAAACGTTTATCGGGCTTGCCGAACGCTACATTGATCTGCTCGTGCCGGGCTATACTCACCTGCAGAGGGCTCAGCCTGTGCTGATGGCCCATCACATGATGGCTTACTTCTGGATGCTCCAGCGAGACAGGGGGCGCCTCCAGGGAGCTTTTAAAAGCGCCAACCTGATGCCCCTGGGTGCGGGGGCAATGGCCGGGACCGGTTTTCCGATCGACCGTCAAATGGTAGCCGATAAACTGGGTTTCGCGAAGCTCTACGAAAACAGCATTGATGCCGTGAGCGACCGCGATTACGTGATTGAGTTTTTATCATTTTCGTCGATCTTAATTATGCACCTCAGCCGCCTCTGTGAGGAACTGGTCATGTGGAATTCGGCTGAGTTTGGTTTTATTGAACTTGATGACGCCTATACGACCGGGAGCAGCATGATGCCACAAAAGAAGAACCCCGATGTCGCGGAGTTGATCCGGGGTAAAACGGGCAGGATCTACGGCAGCCTGTTTGCCATGCTGACAGTGATGAAGGGCCTGCCCCTGGCCTATAACAAGGATATGCAGGAAGACAAGGAAGGGCTTTTTGATACCATTGACACCTTAAAAGCCCTGCTGCCCCTCCTGGCTGAAATGCTTCAGACCATGACTGTTGACAGGGTGCGCCTGGCGGCGGCTGTTGACGATGATTATCTCTGCGCAACCGATATTGCCGATTACCTGGTCCGCCGGGGGGTCGCTTTCAGGGATTCCCACCACATTGTAGGCGCCATGATCGCCGGATGCCGCGATCGGGGAATTCGCCTGCGTGAACTCGATTCAGCCGGGCGCGGCTGTTATCACCCTGCCCTGGCTGAAGACATATCGGCCCTTCTTGACCCGGCTTCCGTAGCTGAAGCCCGCACCAGCCGAGGAGGAACAGCTACTAGGGCGGTAAAAGATCAAATCGGGCTCGCTAAAAAAGAGCTCTAGCGCTTACCCGGCCAGTGACCTGAACCGGGGACGGACCGGACAGGATCCTGCTACTAATAAATCAGTGGGTAACCGTTAGCCGGGTTAGCTTCCCCGAAGAATTTTTCGAGGTGGGGAAGGGTAAATATGCCCCTTTTTTGGAGTTCCGGTAAAAGTTTAATATAAAGTGACGCCGCAATACGGGCGTCACTTAAGGCATCGTGCCGCCCTTCCAGGCTGAAATTAAGCCGGGAGGCCAGGTTTTCCAGGGAGTAATCACCGTAAGAATAGAAAAGTGCCGAGGTGAGCAGCACTGTATCGATCACAGGGTTAGCAACCCTGCTGCCGATCGCTTCGCCAATTTTTTTGTTGATGAAGGCCAGGTCAAACGGGGCGTTGTGGGCCACAAGGATCCGCGGCCCGGCAAACCTCAGAAAATCGAGTAAAACCGACCCGATTTCCGGTTTGCCCTGGAGCATGTTATCGGTTATCCCTGTAATCCTTTGCGCCGTTGCAGAAACAGGCCGTTTTGGGTTGACCAGCTGGTGAAAAAGAGGCTCATCCAGGGTTTTGCCGTTTTCTACAATTACTGCGCCCAGCGAAATAATTTCATCGCCGTTAAAAGGTTGCAGCCCCGTGGTTTCAGTATCAAAGACAACATATGAAGCGTTAAGAAGGTTCTGCTCCCAGTCAACCTGCTGCTTGATAGCAGAGATAACCGCCGCTAACTGTTCAAAAAGCTTCGGATTATCTGTAATCGCGCCGTGGTTGTTCCAGCGGGAAAATAACCGCCCAAAAATGTCGCCTGACGGCCGGTTGCCGTTCATATCAAGGCTCCTGGCTTTGCGGTTCAGCAGGGTGTAGTCGGGTTCATAATAAGTGTAATTGCTCATTGCATACCTTCCTGCCAATCAGGCTTTTTGAACGTGAAAAGCATGGGCTGTTAATGACTGCAGGCGGCCGACGGTCAACAGCGATCGCTTCAGGCGGGCCCTTTCTCTCCTGGTCAGGGTGTCCGTGTCGATATAGTTATCGGGCGGTTTGCCCGTTTTCAGCCTGTTCAGGCCATCCCTGATCCTGAACATGAGCAGGGTTTCATAAGCGGTGTCCATATATTCGGCATCGTCATCTTTGAACACACCGCGCTCTTTAAGCTTTTGAATACGCTCAAAGCTGTTAGTTTCCGGGATTCCTTCCCGCAGGGCAAAAAGACGCACACAGTCAACCAGGTGGACCATAACCGTGCTTTTCAGGTTGATCTTTTTCCGCCTGCGGCCGGTCTTGCCGGTAATGAATTGGCCAAACATGTTAAGGGGGACCCTGTGCTTCAGGTCATCTTCGGCCATGAACAGCAGGGCATGCTTTGATGTGCGGAAAAGTTTGGCAGTAAAAGTTTTTAAATCGTCACAGAGGTTTTTTTCACCAGCGATATAACGGTAATCAAGAAATATGGTCATATCCCTGATATCTTTTTCGTCCAGTTTATCTACCCAGCGGTTCACGTTGTTTTTCCACATGGATAGCGGTCTGCACCAGCGGGGGTTGTCAGCCATTACTTCCCCCCGGCAGCGTTTAAAACCGCATTCTTCCAGGCCGAGGACAATTTTCTGGCCGAGGGCCAGGAAATAGCTGGCCGCCATGTCGGCTTCTATTTTATTTGAATCCTCGAAAATAATCCCGTTATCCTGATCGGTGCGTAAAAACTGCTCTTTCCTCCCTGCACTGCCCATATTAATAAAGCAGTATTTAGCAGGAGGGGCGCCCCACCCTTCATCTGCCATCCGGGCTTCGGCAATTTCAATTATTTTACGGGTGATCCTGTCGTAAAGTTCGGTAATCAAAGCGCAGACTTCTGAGGCATAAGATCTTTCATTGAGCAGGGCCAGCTGGACCTGGTCGACTTCATCGATTACTTCAGCCAGTCCGCTGAAAGTGTTTTTTGCTTCAATTTGCCTGACAATCGAGAGGGCCCCGCTGTTGCGGTTCCTGATCAGGTCTTTTATCGTGATAATACCGTGCAGGACATCATGCCTGTCAGTTACCACCACATGGTTTATGTTATGTTTTACCATCATCAACAGGGCATGGTAAGTGAAATCATCAGGACGGACGGTGATCATCTCTGCGGACATAATTTCATGCGCTTTTCTGTTCAGATCGGGATTGTCGGTTGACAGTATTTTTCTGACCAGGTCTGTTTCAGTAACAATACCGACCGGTTTTCCGTTGAAAGCCTTAACCACAACAGAACTAACGCCGGCTTCACTCATTTTTCTGGCCACATCCCCGATATTATCCATCGGCAGGGCAGTAATGACCCTTTCGGTGTACACATCGGAGACTTTTCTTCTTAAAGGCTGATCCTGTATTAAATCGTCTTCGCTGAAAATTGTCATTTTGGATGGCTCCATGAGAAAAATTGGCATTGCTGTAATTGTAATTATAAACCCGGGTGTGCAATGGGGCAAGTAATAAGATGGGGGATGGTTCCGGCGTGTCAAAAGCTGACTTGACGGGACCATCCCCCTGTTTAAAGGCTGTTCTTTATTCTGCCGGGTAATGTTTAAAGGTGTTTCTTCTCTTCTTCTTCCCTCAGCATCCGGCGGAGAACCTTGCCGATCATTGTTTTTGGAAGTTCCGGCCGGAATTCAACCAGCTTGGGCACTTTATAGGCAGCAAGGTTAGCTTTACAGTATTCAAAAACTTCCTCTTCGGTCATGGTTTCGCCTTCTTTAAGGACGATGTAGGCTTTGATTGTTTCTCCGCGGTAGGGGTCGTTGATACCTGCTACTGCAGCTTCCATAATTTTCGGGTGTGTGTACAGAACTTCTTCTACGTCACGGGGGTATATGTTAAAGCCGCCGGCGATAACCATGTCTTTCTTGCGGTCGACGATATAAGCATAGCCTTCTTCGTCGGCTTTCCCGATATCTCCCGTGTAGAACCAACCATCGCGGAGACTCTGGGCATTTTCTTCGGGCATGTTCAGGTAACCTTCCATTACCTGGGGCCCGCGGATGCAGATTTCGCCGATTTCGCCGATCGGCATTTCTTTTTCGCCAGTTTCCACATCGACTATCTTATACTCTGTATCGGGCATTGGCAGGCCGATACTGCCCGGCTTGCGTTTGGCGTAAACCGGGTTGGCGTGGGTAACCGGCGAAGTTTCCGACAATCCGTATCCTTCGACGAGTTTGCCGCCGGTATTTTTTTCAAACTGCTGCTGGACTTCAACGGGGAGCGGTGCGGCTCCACTGATACAGACCTTGATTGATTTAATGTCGTACTTGTGAAGATCCGGAGCATTGTTAATGGCCACATAAATTGTCGGTACACCCGGAAAAAGGGTAGGCTTTTGTTTGTCAATTGTTTTTAAAACATCTTCAAGGACAAAACGCGGCAGCAGGACCAGTTTCGCGCCGTTTAAGAGGCCCAGGTTCAGGATTGTCGATAAGCCGTAACTGTGGAAAAAGGGCAGCACGCCTAATACCACTTCTTTGCCATCCTCGTAGTCGGTGCACCAGGATTTGACCTGGTAACAGTTGGCAACCAGGTTGCGGTGCTGCAATACTGCGCCCTTTGATACTCCCGTAGTCCCGCCTGTATATAAAAATACAGCGCGGTCTTCCGGCGTCACTTCAACGCTGGGAGGTTTTTTCCCGTTGTGTTTTTTAATTAAATCGGTGAAAGAGTAATCTCCGGCTGCCACTTCAACCCGGTCGCCTTCCTTTTTCTCCCTGGCTACAGTATAGAGAAAGCCTAACAATCCCGGGAAGTAATCCTTGATATTTGTGACAATCACATTTTTAATATTTGTGTTTGGCTGGACTTCCTTGATCATCTTGTAGAAGCGGGTCAGGGTAATAATTGTCTCAGCGCCTGAATCTTTAAGCTGGTATTCCATTTCCCTTGCAACGTAAAGGGGGTTACAGGGAACTACAACTGCGCCGATCGCATGTGCCGCAAAAAAAGCGATTGGAAACTGGGTGCTGTTCGGCAGGTGAATGGCAACCCGGTCCCCTTTTTTAACGCCCAGCTCTGCGAGAGCGCTGGCCATGCTGTCAACCTGTTCTGCCAGTTGGCCGTAAGACAGCTCGCGACCCATGAAATGGACAGCGCTCTGCTGTTTGTATGTTTCGGTGGCTTCCTTAAATAGCTGGTACAATGATGATGCAGGATAATTAATACTGTGCGGGACCCCCGGCTCGTAACTATCAAGCCAAATCTTTTCCATTAGCTGTGTTCCTCCTTCGGGATAGTTGACGCTTTGAGTTGTATTGTCGATTTGTTATTAATTCTATGTTATTTTCACATTTCCTTCCCGGTTTTAAAGGTTTTACGCAAATCGCCGTAGTTGTTAAAATATTCTCAATATAAACCAGCTTATCATCACTGCTTCTATCGCCAGTTTGATCGGCAGGGCACTCCAAAAGCCAAAAGAGGCGCCGATTCCGGACTTAACAGCCTGCCCTGCATTTTTCCTGAAAAGAAGATCGGCCAGGGCCGCGCCCAGAAAGGGGCCGATCAGCAGCCCGATTGGGAAGAAGAATATTCCAACAAGCAGGCCTGCCGCAGCGCCCCACAGGGCTGCTTTCGTGCCGCCGAAATAACGGCTGCCCATGACGGCAAAGAGGTAGTCAACGCCCATTACTGTCAGTGCCAACAAGGCCTGGGCCAGGAAAAAGGATATGCTAAACTGCTCAAAACCGACAATCAGGGCGTAGCTCAGCATGCCGAGCCAGATAACCGGCGCCCCGGGCAGGATAGGCACCAGGGTGCCGGCTATCCCGGCCAGAAAAAATAGCAATGCAACAATCATAGCAATAATACTTGACATCTTATGATCACCCGCCGTATTTTTTTATTAGAAACTTAAAGAAGTATTTCCCTACAATCATAGCATATATGGCGAAAAGAGAAGAACAAAGCAATAGATTTTAAATAATAAACTTTTTTTGGAGAAGGAATAGCCGCTTTTAAGTCGAATTTACTACAACAAAGTATTGAGAAAAATAAAAAACAAACGAAAGGGGGTAAAATATAAAATAATTCACTAATAATAGCCATTTAGTGAATATTTTTTATTAAGGAGGTGATACGTTGATGAAAGATTATAAACTCGAGGTGTGGGCAACATTGATCTGTTTTATTATTGTCGCTTTTACAGGCGGTTTTTTCAGTTCGTTCGTTGTAATCATGAATCAAGTATTTTTTGATAGCGTACCGACACCTGAGGGGTTGGTTGCCGCATACGGAGAAACCATGTTCGTCATTAAAGAGCACCTTACGGTGATGGGCTTCCCACTGCATTATTTCTTACTGATTATGTTCAGTTGGATAGGGGTTACGGTGATCGGCGCGATCTGGTGTGTAATCATGGATGGAATAGAAGAACGGCAAAGAGCTTAAAGAAGAAGGGAGGGACTTTTAAATAATGGAACCAAGAGGCGAAGTATTTGTATTAGGTCTGGTTTTAAGTATAGTTGTCCTGTTAATATCTGTATTAATTTCTGTCTGGGCCCGTCGTCTTACCCGCAACCTGGGCGATTATTACGTGGCCGGCCGCAGTATCGGTGCAATTAACAATGGTTTGGCTATGGTTTCCCTGGCTTTGAGCCTGACTACTTTTATTGGTTTGACCGCCCTGATTATTGAGGGTGTATATATTGCCGTCGCTGTTTACGCTTCATTCACCGCGGCTTTTATCGGCCTGATGATCCTGGCCGCGCCTTACCTGCGACGTCACAAATCTTTTACTACTATGGCTTTTATTTCTGAGAGGTACGGCAGCAAATCACTGCGCTACATGTCAGTTGTCGTGATGATGGTTGTCAGCGTGCTCTACCTGGCCGGTAACCTCAAAGGAATCGGAATTGTATTCTACTTCTTATTAGGAGTGCCTGAAGTTGTCGGTATTGTAGTCGGCGGCCTTGTGGTAACCCTCTATGTTACCCTCGGCGGAATGTACGGCGTTACTTATAACCAGACATTCCAGACTATTGTTTTACTGTTCTGCCTGATGTTCCCCGTAGCAATGGTTTTAAGAGCCCTGGGCACCTCGGGATGGTTTTTCCCGCCCCTGGGTTACGGTGACATGGTGCCGGAGATGATTGAGTTTGTGCCCCACTATTTCTGGGCCATGGTCGAACACCCGATAACGTATATTGCTATATTCCTTGGCTCATTTTTTGGCATTATCGGTCTTCCTCACTTTGTGATGAGGTTCTTCACCGTGCGTGACGCCAAGGAAGCACGTTGGAGCACGGTTCTCTGTGTATTCCTGGTCGGCCTGGTTAATACTACGGTATATGCTACAGGTTTTGCCGCAGTTTATTTTATGCAGACCTCCGCGGGTGTTGATGTGACACCTGCCGCTTACGATTATGTGGTCTTTATCCTCGTTGAAGCCCTGGCCGGACAGGGGTGGTTGGCTCTTGCCGTTGCCGGTTCAGTAGCCGCCGGGCTTTCCACTGTCTCAGGCCTGTTGATGATTATGGGTGCAGGTCTCATCCATGACCTTTACGGAGAGATGAAACCTGAAGTAGATGATGAGAAAAAACTAAAGCTCTCTTACCTGGCGATGTTTCTCGTCGGTGTGTTTGTCATTATCTTCTCGCTTAACCCGCCCGAGTTTATCCTCAAGGCCATTATGTGGTCTTTCGGAATTGCTGCAGCAGGCCTCGGGGTGCCGATTGTGCTGGGTATCTGGTGGAAGCGCACCAATAAATACGGCGTGGGCGCCGGAATGGTGGTCGGTTCATTAATTGCCTTCTCAGGCTGGATTATGATCGACTACATGGGCATGAACCCGGTTGATGTTCCAATATTCCCCTTCTTTAATACTTACCTCTACGGACCGATGGGTTGGATTAAAGTTACGGTTCTGGCGGTTACTTTTTCCTTCATTCTGACCGTTGTCGTTTCCTGGCTGACGCCGCCTCCTCCCGAGGAGCTGCAGCGCCAGGTTGACGTAATGCATGGGTGGACGGATTATGATCCTAAGCGGTACAACAGTAAGGCTCTGCCGATTGCTGTCGTTGCTATTTCAGTGTTCTTGCTCTGGTTTATGACTACGCTGTATGATGTATTTCCCAAGTAACTCCTGCGGCCGTCTAAAGAGCTCCCCCAAAGGGGAAGCCTTAGACGGCCGTAATAATTATCTACAGGAGGTGATGGCTTTATGGAGAATTGGGACAAATTATCTAAGATGCCCTATAAAGAAATTAAAGAAATGCAGGATCGCAAGTTAAGGGCTTTTATCGCCAACCAAATTTATCTCTACAGCCCCCACTACAGCAAGCTTTTAAAAGAGCAAAATATCGATCCCTTTAAAATTAAAGGAATCGATGATCTGCGCCACCTGCCTTTTACTTATAAATGGGACATTGCCCCGACAGATGAAGAACCTCAGAAAGCCAAGGATTTTGTGATTCGTCCTGATGAAGAGGTTACCGAAAAATACGGTCACCTGGCTAAAATGTCAATGACCGGCGGTAAAGCCATGGTCGAAGAAAGAATCTCTGATTTTAAGCCGGTGCATATTCATTTCACTACCGGGCGGACAGCTTTACCGACTCCATTTGTCTATTCCACGCGGGACCTGGAGAATATTCGTGAATCAGGAGCCCGCTTGCTTGATGTTTTTCAGGTTACCAGCGATGATATCGTGGTGAACTGTTTTCCCTTTGCCCCACACCTTGCTTTCTGGCAGACATTTTTTGCCGGTGAAAAAGCAAACGTGGCCGGTTTCCACAGCGGTGGGGGTAAAATTGTCGGAACGAAGAACCTGATGGATGCCTTTGAATACCTGCGTCCCACCGTGGCAGTGTTCATTCCGGGTTACTGTTACTACTTCCTGCGGGAAGCAGTCAAACAGGGACGCGATTTTTCATCGATCAAGAGGATTTTCTTTGGCGGTGAAAGGGTGCCTCCTGGATTAAAAGATAAGATTAAGGAACTTTTTGCCCAGCTCGGCGCTGAAAACGTGATGGTCCTGGCAACTTACGGCATGACTGAAGCAAAGGTGGCCTGGCCTGAATGCCCTTCGCATGATGAATACCACGGTTATCATCTCTATCCCGACATGGAAGTATTCGAAACGGTTGATCCTGAATCTGGGGAGCCGGTCGGGGAAGGGGAAGAAGGAGAAATTGTCTACACCGCCCTGGATTGGCGGGGAACCGCTGTTCTGCGCTACCGCACCGGAGATATAGCCAAGGGAGGCATGCTCCTGGAACCCTGTCCCAACTGCGGAAGGACAGTGCCGCGGATCAGTTCCAATATTCAGCGTAAATCTGAACTGAAAGAATTCAACATGACCAAGGTTAAAGGCACCCTGGTTAACCTGAATAATTTCTTCCCGCTGATGATGAGCCACCCTGAAATTGAAGAGTGGCAGGTTGAAATGCGCAAGCGCAACGACGATCCTTTCGATCTTGATGAAATCTATCTCTATATCGCTACCACGGGAGAAGTAAACCGTGATAAGCTGGTCGCAGACCTGAAGCAGAAAGTGTTGAGAGATACTGAAGTATCCCTGACCGATATTATATTCAGGTCTGTTCCTGAGCTGGTATCCCAACTCGGGATGGAAACGGAACTTAAGGAAAAAAGAATTCTCGACAGCAGACCCAGCAACTAACTATTTAAACTGGTTGTCGAAAGGAGGCAAAGCATGCAGGCATGGAGTAAAATTAGCAAGATGCCCGCACCGGCCATTAAAAAGCTGCAGGATGAGCTTTTAACCAAAATGCTCAATGAAGAAATGGCTGTCAGGCATCCATACTACAGAGAGTTATTTAAAGAGAATAACATTAACACTGCTGATATTAAGGGTGTTGAAGATTTAAATAAACTGCCCTTTACAGAAAAGAAAGATATTATAGCACCTGACGGGGATCTTTTACACCCCAAGAAATTTGTTTTGGAGGTTCCCAAAGAAGAGGATCTGAAACCAAAAAAGAAGGGGTTTTCCCTCTTTGGCAAAAAAGAAACAGGCCCGGATCCTGCTGATTACAGTTTCTTCAGCCTCTATTTTACAGCAGGAAGAACAGCAAAGCCTGTGCCGATTGAGTACACCCATTATGATCTCGAGAACCTGAAGGAAGCAGGTGCGAGGGCTTTTGATGTCCTGGAGCTGACCCGTGACGATACCCTGATCAATGCTTTTACATATGCTCCCAATGCTTACTTCTGGCAGATGTTTTACAGCACCACGGGTATAGGCAGCACTGCCTTGCAGACAGGCGGAGGCAAGGTTCTGGGCATGGAGAAGATCCTGAAAGCCATGGACAGCATGGAAGCTCCTGTGTTGGTTACAGCGCCGGGTTATGCCAGGTTAGCCTTGCATACTCTGAAGCACTTTGGCTTCAGTGCAGCTAATCTTGAGCGTATTGTAATCGGTATTGATTACTCCCCGTTAACAGCTGTTGATCGTTTAAGCAAATTGATGGAGGCAGTCGGGGCCAAAGAGAACAGGGTGCACCGGATGTACTTTGTTTCCGAGGCAAAATCAGGCTGGGCTGAGTGTGCTCCAGGTTTCGGATATCACACTAATCCGGATCATATCCTGGTTGAGATTGTTGATCCTGAAAGTGGTGAAGTACTCGGTGAGGGTGAAAGAGGGGAAGTGGTCATTACTCACCTTGACACCCGGGGAACCGTTTTGCTGCGTTACAGGACCGGCGATATCGCCACAGGCGGCATTACCACCGAACAATGCCCCAATTGCAAGCGGACCGTACCGCGCATCATGGGCGACATTGAGCGCTGCTTGTTACACCTGGAATTGCAGGGCAAAGACGGGGCGGTTCCATTCAATGCCAATCGTCTGCGCGAAATGATGTTCGCCAGGGAAGATGTTTTGCTCTGGTATGTGGAAATCAATCGCAGTAATTCCGAAGATAACCTGAGAATTGTAGTTAAAGGTACCTCGGGAACTGATGAAGATGCTCTGCTTAAAGCCCTGAAGCATGATCTGGATGCAGAATTTAAAGTTCCCCTGTCGGTTGAAAGCAGCACGCTCGACGCAGTTGCCAATCAGATAGGCATGGAAAAATATATTACAGAACAGATCATTTTTGACAAACGCAACAGTTAAATAAACCCTGCCAAAATAGCTATAAACCCCCTTTTATACGGGGGTTTATTTTTAACTGGCCGGGAAACACGGCCGCTAAAGCTTTTCAAGATTCCCTGGTGATGGTATAATTGGAAAGCAAATTGCTGTAGTTAATTCAATATAATTCAAAATGTTCTGAAAGAAAGGCAGGTGCGGCTTTGAGTAATTTACCGGAAACAGTTAACCTTGATACAATTGCCAACAATCTTAACGATGCCGTTTTTATGGTTAATCGTGAAATGGAAGTTGTATGGTTGAATCAGAAGGCTGAAGAATTCTTTCATACCACCTTCAAAAAAGCCCAGGGGGAAAAAATTGCAGAATTAACTGCTATCACGAAACTGAACGATCTGCTTAGTGAAGTTTATGAACAACAGACTGCCCTGAAATGCTCATACGAAGAAGCCTCGGTCAAGGTGAAGCGGTTTGATGAGCGCTACTTTTTCAAAATTGCAATCAATCCTGTTTTCCACCAGGAAAAACTTTGGGGAGCCCTGGTGCAGCTTACCGATGTAACACGCTTCCACGAAATGGAGAAGATCAAGACTGATTTTGTGTCGATCGTATCGCACGAGTTCCGCACCCCCCTGACTACGATCATTGTCGGGGTGGAGATGCTTAAAGAAGGCATGCTTGGCGACCTGACCCCCAGGGGTAAAGAAGTGTTGGAGGCCATCGGGGCAGACTGTGAAAGGCTGAACAGGTTGATCGACAACCTGATGGAACTTTCCCGCATTGAATCGGGGACTATTTACGTAGAGGCTGAACCTACCGACGTCAACGACCTGGTCCAGGAAGCGGTCCGCCCGCTTAAAATTCAGTCGGAAAAACAGGGTATCGAGTTAATTACAGATCTGCCTCCGGAGCTTCCGCCGGTTGCAGCTGACTTTAATAAATCTGTCTGGGTCCTGGCAAACCTTGTTGGAAATGCTATGCGTTACACTGATCCGGATGGGACAATCACGGTCAGGGTCAGGCAGCGGGGAAAGCGCATGTTTTTCTCTGTCCAGGATACAGGTAGTGGAATACCGAAAGAACATCAGGACAAGATCTTCCGTAAATATGTTCAGGTCAGCGGCCCGGGCCGTAAAGGAGCCGGCGGAGTCGGATTGGGCCTGGCTATTGCCAAAGATATAGTTATGGCACATGGCGGTGAAATATGGGTCGATAGTGAAGTAGGGAAGGGCACCACCTTTACCTTTACCTTCCCGGTATACCAGGGGAGCGAATCTGTTACACTGCCGGATGCTGAACAAGAAGGAGGTTAATGTATGGGTAAAAAGGTTCTGCTTGCAGAAGATGAAAAAAATGTTATTCTCGGCGTACGTACCTGCCTTGATGCTGTGGGCTATGATGTAGAAATAGTCGAGGATGGGGAAGAAGCCTTAAACTCGGTTAAAAGGGAACATCCGGATCTGATACTGTTAGATTTACTGATGCCCAAAGTTGACGGTTTTGAAGTTTTGAAAGAATTAAAAGGTAAAGAAGAAACCAGCAAGATCCCGATTATTGTCCTGACTGCTAAAGCTGAAGAAACTGACAGGCAAAGAGCGATGGATCTCGGGGCCGATAATTACATGACAAAACCTTTTAAGCCGCAGGAATTGTGGGATGTTCTAAAGGGTTACCTGCCTGAGTCTTAGCCTTTAAAAAGGCAGGTTCCGGTAAATATTTGTTTATGAAGGGCACAGTTCGCTGTGCCCTTTAGTGAACCAAGCTACAATTATCCCGGATATAATGCAGGAGGTCTTTGATGTTTAATAACATGCCCGGCTATGAACAGGGCCCGATTCGTCCACCCAGTGAAGCTAACAGCCTGCTTGTGAGGCTTACCCGTAACTGCCCATGGAACCGCTGCCTGTTTTGCCCTGTCTATAAAGGAGAAAAATTCAGCAGGCGCAGCCTGGATGAGATAAAAGGCGATATAGTCAAAATTGAAAAGGCAGTTGAAAAAATTAGTAACATATCCGAGGCCGGTGGGTTTGGCGGTGAGGTTAACCGCCAGGTAGCGGCACAGGTTCAATCAGAGCATCCCGATTTGTTCCAGGTTGCCTTTTGGCTTTATAGGGGTGGCGAGAATGTGTTTCTGCAGGATGGAGACAGCATCCAGCTACCTGTAGGCCAACTGGTTGAAATACTGGGCCTGCTTACCGAGAAGGTGCCGTCGATTAAAAGAGTTACCACCTATGCCCGCTCGAAGACCCTGCTGCGCCGTTCGGTTGAAGATTTAACCAGGCTGAAGAAAGCAGGTTTGAGCCGAATCCATGTTGGGATGGAAAGCGGTAGCGATGAAGTCCTTGAGTATATGAATAAAGGGGTTACCGGGGTCCAGCAGATCGATGCAGGACAAAGGGTTAAAGCTGCCGGGCTGTCCCTGAGCGAATATATTATCCTCGGCCTGGGCGGGGAACAATGGTGGCGGGAACATGCCCTCGATTCAGCTGAAGCTTTAAACAAAATAAATCCTGATTTTATCAGGATGCGTACTTTGGCCGCACCTAAATCGAGCCCCCTGTATGAAAAAGTCCGGCAGGGTGAGTTCAAACTGCTCAGCGATGATGATACGATCAGGGAAGAAAAACTGTTTATTGAAAATCTGCAGGGTATTGAAAGCACTTTTTACAGCGACCATATTTTAAACCTGCTTGAAGATGTAAACGGTAAACTTCCGGAAGACAAGCAAAAAATGCTGGAGGTCATCGATCGTTACCTGTCGATGTCTTCTGAAGACCGCGAGCGGTTTTGCCTCGGCAGAAGAACCGGTTACTACAGGACTATGGATGACATGCAGGACGAGTCATCGAGCAGGCAGGTGGAGCGGAGCTATCAGCAGCTCCTCAACAAAGGGGTCTCTGTAGACAGTTACATTAAGGACCTGATGCTCAGGTTTATTTAAAATAAGGCGGTGGTTGCCTTTAGAGTTGCAATATGTGTATTAGAACTGCATATTCCGGGTAAAACCTCGCTGAAGGGTAAACGCCAGGTCATAAAAAGTATTATCCAGCGCCTGCGCAACCGTTTTAATGTTTCGGTTTCTGAAGTTGGCAATCAACAGGATCTCTGGCAGAGGGCTGAATTGGGTATAGCTGTTGTATGCCACAATGGGGCAGGCGCCGACAGCATTATGGAAAAAATATATACTTTTATTGAATATGAAGATAGCGTTGAAATAATATCCTTTAGCGTGGAAAAATATTAACCGGGGAGCAGGGCGTTGTTAATTCATAAAATAACTGATCTTGCCCAGTACGCTGTCAGTCCGGTTATCCGTGAAGGCGACACTGTTATTGATGCCACTGCGGGTAACGGCCTTGACACGGAGTTTTTGGCAGCTAAAGCGGGGCCTTCTGGCCGTGTCTATGCTTTCGATATCCAAAAAGATGCCCTTGTCCGCACCGCGGAGCGGTTAAAAGAAAAACGCCTTGATCAGCAGGTAACCCTTATTCAGAGCGGCCATGAAAACCTGGCCCGGTTTATCAGTGAACCTGTATCAGCGGTGATGTATAACCTTGGGTACCTTCCTGGAGGCAGCAGAGAGTTAACTACCGGTCTGGATACCACGTTAAGCAGCTTTAAACAGGCTCTTTCCCTGCTTAAGCAGGGAGGGATCATTACCGTGGTTCTCTATCCCGGCCATGCGGAGGGTAAACATGAAAAAGAGGGGCTGATGCCGGTTATCAGCCGGCTTTCTTCAGCGGAGTATACAGTCCTGCACCAGGGCTACCTGAATAAAAAGAATAATCCGCCTGAACTGGTTGTCGTTCAAAAAGTACTTTTTTCCAGTGAACACCCATATTGAAAAGGGTTTTGATCAATGCTTGTCGAACATGTGCTTTATCAAAAGATCTAATCCGAACAAGAATAGAGGCTTCCTTAAACTGGAATTTAAATGGCGAATGATAGAAAAAGAAGTTGCGCTTGTTGATGAACGCCTGCGAGAGGTTGTCGAAACTGCCGGCCCTGAAATAAAAGAAGTTGGCGACTATATTTTTAACGGTACCGGAAAAAGAATTCGTCCCGCTCTTTTTCTTATTGCGGCTTATCGCCGCGATAGTGACCTGCTGCCGCTGCTTGATGCCGCGGTAGCCTTGGAATTAATGCACACCGCGTCACTGCTGCACGATGATGTAATTGACCAGGCTTCAATACGCAGGGGCAAAGAGGCGGTCCACATCAGGTGGAGCAACAAAATATCCGTATTAAGCGGCGATTACCTTTTAAGCCGGGCTTTTAAAATGCTGGTTGGCTACGAAGATTGGCGCCTGATGAACATTGTAGTCAATATCGTCGAGAATATGGCCGAAGGCGAAGTAGAACAGGCTTTTGCTGATATAGCTTCGCCTGACCTGGAAGAACGTTATTTTAAATGGATTGGCAAAAAGAGCGCTTCCTTCTTTGCCGGATGCTGCCGGGCAGGAAGCCTGCTCGGGGGTGACAAGCCGTCGGAGCAGATGTTGTGGTCCGAGTTTGGCTATAACCTGGGTATTGCTTTTCAATTGATCGATGACCTGCTTGATTATACGGGTGAAGACGGCGTAACCGGCAAGCCCCTTTATGGCGACCTGAGTAACAAGGTTATTACCCTGCCCCTGATCAGGACGGTTAAACTGAATCTTGAAGAAGGCAATATTAATCAGCTGCTGGAGGATGATGAAGCCACAGGAAGCCAGATCGGCGATGCGGCCCAGGTAATTCTCGAAGGGGATGGCCCCGCCTATACTTACCGCAAGGCTGAAGAACATGCAAAACAGGCTGCCGCAATAATAAACAAGCTGCAGCCGCTAAACCGGGACAAAAGTGAGGTGCTCGAGCAGCTGACTCATAATTTGCTGCTGCGAAAAAAGTAACAACAGCCTGGGCGCCGCAGTTTTGTTCCAATTGCTGTATTGGAGGGTGGATGGATGCCTGAACGTAATGTTTCGAAATCTGTGATTAAAAGGTTGCCGGTGTATCTCCGCATTTTGGATCAATTAATTCAGCGCAGGGTGGATATGGTTTCATCCAAGGAGCTGAGCAACGAATCGGGTTTTACTGCTGAACAGATACGCAAGGACCTGGCCTATTTCGGCGCATTTGGGACACGTGGGGCAGGCTATAACACAGTTTATCTCAGGGAAAGAATAATTAAAATTATCGGACTTGATAAAAAAATAGATACCGTTGTGATCGGCGCCGGAAACCTTGGCACCGCCCTGACTCGTTATAACTCTGCAAAAAACCCCTATGTCAATGTTACTGCGGCTTTCGATCGTGATTCACGTCTTGTTGGAAAAAAAATTGATAATATAGAGATATTTGATATTGAAGAAGCCCCGCGGTATATCGGGGGCCAGGATATCAGGGTGGCAATTATAGCAGTACCTGCTGCGGCTGCCCAGGAAGCTGCCGACCTGGTTGTTAAAAGCGGCGTGAGGGCGATTTTAAATTTTGCCCCGGTTAAGCTTCATGTACCCGAAGGCGTTCATGTTCACAATGCAGATTTAACCATAGAACTGCAGAGCCTGATCTATTACAGTTCAGCGGAAGAAGAGCGTAATGAAAGGTTGAAGAAGGAAACAAAAGACGGCAAATCAGACAAAAGTTTCCCCCTGGAATAGCAATCTGGAGAAAAGCAGAATAAATTTATTTATAGGGCGCTGATTGTATTGACTTTTAGTAACAGCTTTTGTATACTTATCATTGCACGTGGAGCTGTGGTGTAGATGGTTAACATATCGGCCTGTCAAGCCGAAGATCGCGGGTTCGAGTCCCGTCAGCTCCGCCAAAATTTAGCCGAGATAGCTCAGTCGGTAGAGCAGCGGACTGAAAATCCGCGTGTCGGCAGTTCAATTCTGCCTCTCGGCACCAGTGCGCGGGAGTAGCTCAGTGGTAGAGCATCGCCTTGCCAAGGCGAGGGTCGCGAGTTCGAATCTCGTCTTCCGCTCCATTTTTTTGGCGACATAGCCAAGTGGTAAGGCAGAGGACTGCAAATC
>SKOR01000087.1 GCA_007119965.1 Syntrophomonadaceae bacterium | reverse complement strand
CAGGGCAAGATCATCACCGCCAAACCTGGCCCGCAGGTCACAGCCACGAAAAGTTTCTTTAATAGCGTCGCAAAGGTTTGCAGATATTTATCGCCCTCTGCATGACCCCGTGTGTCATTAACCTTCTTCAGAATATCCAGATCAGCAGATGTTACGGTAATCGGGCACTCACGTGAACTTTCAAGCCGTCCGATCTCATTTACAAAATAGTGACTATTATAAAGTCCTGATAGCTGACCATATTTGCAAATAATTGATTTAAGCAGGGAAGGAATTTAGCTATAGATGCAGAACCTTTAATGCGGCCCATCTATTATTTTAGATAAACTTCCCACAAGTGAAAACCGGGGCAGCTGAGATCTTAGTGAACATGATTATACCCGGGCGGTTAAGTTTGGTTCTAAACCAAAGTTTTAATTCACGGCATTAACCGGAGAAAGGATCTGCTATTATATGTCTAAAGGATTAAGTCCCCTGGTTGTAGCAGCTGTTGGCGGCTCTGTTTTTGCCATGCATTTTGGCGGTTCCTGTATGCTCTGGCCTGTAACCTGGGGCCAGCAGAGCGGCAGTTCCGTATATATAGCTTATCTCGGCATTTTCATTTCAGCAATTATCTTTCCCTGGTTCGCCTACCTGGCTGTCGCAAGGGAAGGGACCCTCTTTAGTATTGCCAGAAACTCTGTGAACAGAACTTTTGCCCAGGTGTTCGGCGGATTGACCGTGCTTGTCCTCGGGCCGCTTTTTGCCATTCCCCGTATGAGCGCTGCCGCCTGGGATGCCATCTGCCAGATCCTCGGGCTCAATTACTCGCCCCTGCCTGCCCTGCTGCTTTTTACCATTGCTTACTATGCGGCCGCTTTCTGGTTTATTTATCGCCGCGGGCAGGTTATCGATAAAATTGCCAAATACCTTCTGCCGGTTTTAGTAATCACCATCATAGCCGTGGTGACGAAAAGCCTGGTTTCACCCATGTCCGAAAAGGTGCCCCAGTTTTTCACTGAACACCCCTTTACTTACGGCTTCCTGCACGGCTACCAGACCATGGACCTGCCGGCGGCTTTGATGTTCGCCACACTGGTTATTGCCGGCTTAAGTGAGGGCCACGGCTTAAAAGGCAGGCTGCTTAACCGATACCTGGTTCTCGCGGCCGGCTTTGGTTTTCTCCTTTTGGGGACCAGCCATTTTACCCAGATGCTGGTCGGCGCTTCAACAGGGCTGCTGTTTACCGATGTCTCTTACGCCCGCCTTTATGCCACGATTATCCTAGAACTGTGGGGGCCTGTCGGCGGGGCAGTCTTTAATGTGGCCCTGCTTTTTGCCGCCCTTACTTCTGCTGTCGGGCTGGGGGGAGGGACAGCTTCTTATTTTGAAGAAGCTTCCGGCGGCAAACTGCCCTACGCGGCCTGCGCAGCAGTTACCCTTACTTTAAGCGGCCTGGTCAGCATGGTCGGCCTGGATGAAATAATCAGGATTACCGCTCCGGTTTTAGATATTATTTACCCGCCGGCTATTGCCATTGTTCTGTTCATAGTGATTGTGCCGGGGTTGAAAGGGGCGCGCGCCGGGGCAGTTTTAGCTGCTTTCGCCTGGGGCCTGTTTGAAGGAGCGTACGGTTACGCCTCCCTGTTAGGGGCAGGCTCCGCCCTGGGAACTGTACGCAGCCTGTTTCCCGGTGCCGAAGCAGGTTTTGGTTGGGTCCTTATAGCGCTGCTTGGCGCCCTTGTCGGACATTTTATGTCCGGAGGAAATAAGTTAAGGTTAGATTGCCAGGAAGATGGGCAGCTCATAAATAACCATGGAATAAGTGAAGCAAAAAAGCCCGCCAAATAGATCCGGGGCCGCGCCAATACCCATAATAAAGACTAGTTAAACTGCGGTGATCCTTTTCAGCCTGTATTTAACCTTGCCGTCAGGGCAGTTAACTTCATAACAGACCCGGCCTATTACCATGAGAGCGGCACCGGTACGGTGCCGCTCTCCGTCTTCTGAAATAACTTCACCCTTAACCTGACAGCTCATTTCATCAAGCCTCCAAGGCAATGTTTAAGTAACCATGATGCCGGGAGGGGTAGATGTTACTGATTTCAACCTTACCGGGCCGTGGCTTTTTCTCTTTCCTCCTGGCTCATTTCGGCCAGTTTTTTCACTTCGGCTACATCAAGCCCCAGGCCCTCGGCGACCCTGCTGCCGTAATCCTGGTCAGCTTTGTAGAAAATGGCGCTCTGGCGCAGCTGGATCCGCTTTTGGGCGCCTCCGAGATGCCCTACGATATTAGAGACCAGGTTAGTACGATCCTGTTCGCTCATTACATGGCGGTACAGGTTGCCGGATTGGACAAAGTCATCGTTTTCATGGGTGTGGGCTGCTCTCTTAACTTCACCGGATACTGGGAAGGCCGGCTCATCTTTCGAGGGGTCATGTTCCGGGCCGCTGAAACTGTTGGGGAAGTAATTTGGCGCCCCGCCGAAATTGTTGTCAGTGCGCATAAAACCGTCGCGCTGGTAATTGTCCGTTTCAGCATGCTTTGAAGCATTGACCGGGATCAGGTGATAGTTGGGGCCCAGGCGGTGGCGGTGGGTATCGTGATAACTGAACAGCCTGCCCTGCAGCATTTTATCCTGCGAGGCGGCAATGCCGGGCACGAAGTTGGCCGGGGAGAAGGCAGCCTGCTCCACTTCGGCAAAATAGTTTTCCGGGTTGCGGTTCAGGACCATTTTGCCGATCACCAGGGGAGAGTAGTCCTCGTGGGGCCAGACCTTGGTAATGTCAAAAGGATCGAAACGGTAGGTTTCGGCGTCTTTTTCAGGCATGATCTGCATTTCCAGGGTCCAGGAGGGGTAATCTTTACGGGCGATTGCATCATAAAGATCCCTGGTGGCGTGATCGGGGTCTTTGGATTTCATTTCATCGGCTTCCGGTCCGGTCAGGTTATCAATACCCTGGTCGGTTTTAAAGTGGTACTGCACGTAAAAAACTTCACCTTTATCATTGTACCACTTGAAAGCATGGCTGCTGTAGCCGTTCATATTCCGGTAAGTCCTGGGGGTGCCCCGATCGGAGAATAAAATTGTTACCTGGTGAATGGATTCGGGGGTGAGGGAAAGGAAATCCCAAAACATGTCGGGGTCTTTCAAGTTGGTAGCCGGATTTCTTTTCTGGGTATGGATAAAGTCGGGAAATTTGAGCGGGTCGCGAATAAAGAAAACCGGGGTATTATTGCCAACCATGTCATAATTGCCGTCTTCGGTGTAAAATTTAATGGCAAATCCGCGGGGGTCACGTTCTGCATCGGCGGAACCTTTTTCGCCGCCTACAGTGGAAAAACGGATAACCAGGTCAGTTTTCTTTCCTACTTTTGATAGAAACTTTGCTTTTGTGTAGCGGGTTACATCTTCGGTAACCTCAAAATATCCGTATGCTCCTGCACCTTTGGCGTGGACTACGCGCTCGGGAATGCGCTCCCGGTCGAAATGGGCCAGTTTTTCCAGGAGGTGAACATCCTGCATTAAAACAGGACCCGGGTTTCCTGCTGTTAAGGAATTCTGGTCATCACCGGTTGGCGCGCCGAAATTGTTAGTCATACGCTTTTTCTTATCGGCCATTAATATACCCTCCTCAAGGTAATGATGTAGATCACTTCTATATTAATGGGCGAAACCCTGCCTCAGGACAGGAATAATTGCTAATTACTGCAATATTGAAACACCTGGTCGCTAAATTTTATCCCAGGCTGCGGGTGGCGACAATATCGATGTCTGTGCCTAGCAGGCCTTTAATGATCACCGTCCCGACCTTAACAGGCCCCGTTAACTCGACCTTGTTTATTTCATCCATGGCCTCGTAAATCAGGCCTTTGGGCAGCGGCTTGCTGGTTTTGACCGGCAGCCGCGGCAGGGGGGTGTTGTGAATTGCAACCGTTGAGGTCAGGGTGCGGGTCGGGTTTTTGTATTCCTCGTAGGCATATTTTTTACCCTCTTTACATTGAATGCCGCGCACCTTCAGTTCACCGGGTTGATCAGGCTTCTCACTGACCTGCATTTTGCAGCCCAGCGGACAGAGGATGCAGATCATTTCTTTTGCTGAAGTATCGTTCACGGTTATTGTGCCCCCTTTGCCAGTTCTACAGATAGTTCTTCAAACGGTTCTATGGGCAGGTCTGCCCTGTTGATTTTGATGCTGACCATTTCCCCGGGGGTGAGCACTTTCTTCTTGACTGTCCTGATTAAACTGCCTCCCGCTTTAACATATAATTCGGCATTTTTGTGGTTGCCCCGGACCCTCATGTAAAGCTCGAGGGTTTCGCCGAGCAGGGAGGAGCGGATTTTGTGCGGTACAATATAGCTGACAGAGTTTAACGGTTTTGTTTTAAAAGTAAATCCCTGCTGCGGTTCAGGCGTTCTATCCTGCCGCCTGATGTATTCGGCGGCGCCTTTGCCGGCCCTGCTGCTTTCATCGGAAACCCAGTCTACGAGGTCGTGCACGTGGACCACGTTTCCGCAGGCAAAAATGCCTTCAATGCTGGTTTCCATCGCTTCGTTAACGATCGGGCCGCCAGTCGCCTGGTCCAGTTCAACGCCTGCAGCCTTGGAAAGTTCGTTTTCGGGAATCAGGCCCCGTGAAAATAATATCGTATCGCACTCCATCTCGCGGTAGGTGCCTTCAATCGGCTGCTTATTCAGATCAGTGTTGGCGACTGTGACGCTTTCAACCCGGTCCTTGCCCTTAATATCGACAATAGTGTGCTGCAGGAGCATTGGAATACCGTAATCTTCAACGCACTGGACGTAATTGCGGACCAGCCCTTCTGAATAAGGCTTGCGTTCAATAACGGCTACAACCTCCCCACCTTCCAGAACTATGCGCCTGGCCATGATCAGCCCGATATCGCCCGACCCGAAGACCAATACTTTCCGGCCGACCATGTACCCTTCAATGTTAACGAAGCGCTGGGCTGTGCCCGCAGAAAAAATGCCTGCCGGCCTGGTTCCCGGGACATTAATAGCCCCGCGGGTCCTTTCACGGCAGCCCATACCGAGCACAACTGCTTTAGCCTGTACTGTAGTCAGGCCGTCGCTTGTGTTGACATAGGTGACCCGGCGATCTTTTCCGACCGACAGGACCATTGTATCGAGTTTACAGCTGATGCCCAGTTCTTTTAGCTGGTCTATATAGCGTTCGGCATATTCAGGCCCGGTCAGTTCTTCCTTAAACTGGTGCAGCCCGAAACCGTTGTGGATGCACTGCTGCAGGATGCCGCCCAGTTCGTGGTCTCTTTCAATAACCAGGATATCATTTATGCCGTTTTCCCTGGCGGAAACCGCCGCCGCCATGCCGGCCGGGCCGCCTCCGATCACAATGAGGTCGTAGCTCTCCCTGACCCCGCTTTCGATTTTCAGGCCGCTATCCTGCGGAAGGCACTTGCCGACAGGGCCGCTTTCCCGCTGGTCTACTGACTTGTCTTTTGTTGTCCCGGTTAAGATATAGGAACCGGGGTTATCCTTTTGGACCTCGGGCAGTTCGATATTCAGTTCCCGGGCGATAATTTGCATCACCCGCGGCCCGCAGAAACCGCCCTGGCAGCGCCCGCCTCCGGGCCGGGTCCGTTTCTTGATGCCATCGACCGTCCTCGCTCCGACGGGACCGCGGATAGCCCTGACGATTTCACCTTCAGTTATGTTTTCACAGCGGCAGATAATACGCCCGAAACCGGGGTCTTCTTTAATTAACTTATCCTTCATCTCCCTGTCGAGTGACATAAAGGGGGTGTGGTTTTTCGATGGAGCTTTAAATACGCCTTTTTTTTCAAAGGGGCCGCTAATATCTTTCAGCAGGTCAACCACATAACGGGCAATACCCGGTGCGGCGGCCAGCCCGGGAGAGTCGATCCCCGCCACATTAATAAACCCCGGCGTCTGGTCAGATTCTTCGATAATAAAATCGCCGCGTTCTGTTTTCGACCTCAGCCCGCTGAACGAGGTGATCACTTCGTTAAAGGGCAGGCCTTTTTTCAGTTTTTCGGCGTTCCTGCGCACGTAATCGAGGCCTTCAGCCGTCGTTTCAGTTGCCTCTTTTGAATCGACCTTTTCAGCATTGGGTCCGATAATCAGGTTGCCGTGGGCGGTCGAAGTGATCAGCACGCCTTTACCGAGTGAAGTGGGGCAGGGGAAGAGGACATGCCTGGCATGGCGGCCAGTTTTCTTGTCGAGCAGGAAATACTCGCCGCGGCTCGGCATTATTTTAAAAGAAGGGGGGTTGGCCATCTCATTGATTTTGTCGGCATAAAGGCCGGCGGCATTAATGACATATTTGGCCTCAACCTGCTCCCTGCCGCAACTGATCAAAAAGCGGCCATTTTTTCGGTCAATAGCGCTGACCGGGCAGTCAAGCTTCAGGTCAACATCGTTTTCAACAGCGTTTTCGGCCAGGGCAATCGCCAGCAGGTACGGGTCTGTAATGCCCGCAGTCGGTGCGTACAGGGCTGCTGATGCTTCTTCATTTAAGCCCGGTTCCATGCTGTGCAATTTTTCCCTGCCCACTATTTCAAGCCCGGGGATATTATTCTCGAGGCCCCGTTCGTAAAGCTCCTGCAGGGTTTTATGTTCCTCTTCACTGCAGGCGACAACCAGTGAACCGTTTCTGTGAAAGGGAACGTTCAGCTCCCTGCAGAGTTCTTCAAACAAACTGTTGCCCTCGGCATTTAAAATTGCCTTTAAAGTACCGGGTTCGGGATCGAAACCGGCATGGACTATTGCACTGTTTGCCTTGGTCGTTCCGTTAGCAACATCAGAATCCTTTTCGATTAAAACCAGCCGCAAATCGTACCTGGCCAGTTCCCTTGCGATAGCTGTTCCGATAATACCTGCTCCAATTATGGCAACGTCGTACATTTGCCACCTCCAAAGTTATAATTTCATCGTGCTTCCATGCCATAATTTGTAAATAGCAATTCCCATCACACGATTCCCGCTTAATCTATTTCTCCGGCAAAAGTCCCGATTCGTTTCAGTCCCTCGATAATGTTGTCCATCGAGGTGGCAAAAGATAGGCGAATATAGTCGGGAGCTCCGAAACCGGTTCCCGGCACGACAGCGACCTTTTCACTGTCCAGCAGGAGGGTCGCAAAATCATCGCTTCCGAATAATTTCTGCCCCCTGTAAGTTTTGCCGATTGCTTTTGCCACACTGACAAAAAGGTAAAAAGTTCCCTGCGGTTCCAGGGCGCTGAGGTGGGGAAGGGATTGAACCTGGTCGAACATGTACCTTCTGCGTTCATCAAAAGCGGCACGCATTTCTTCGACACAGTCCTGCGGACCCCGCAGGGCGGCCAGCGCAGCTTTTTGGGCAACTGAGTTGGGGTTCGATGCTGTGTGGCTCTGGATGCTGGCCATCACCCTGGCGAGATCGGGCGCTGATGCGGTATAGCCGATCCGCCAGCCGGTCATCGCAAAACTTTTTGAGACACCGTTGACAACAATCGTCAGCTCTTTGGCCCGCTCGCTGAAGCCGGCGATACTGGTATGGCTGTTGCTGCCGTATAGCAATTTCTCATATATTTCATCGGCGATTATGTAAATGCCGCGTTCACAGCAAAAGTCGGCGATGTCTTTCAGTTCTTCCTTGCTGCAGACCTGACCCGTGGGGTTGGAAGGGCTGTTTAAGACGAGTGCCTTGCACTTGTCTGTGTAAGCTTTCTCCATATCGGCGGGAGTGGCCTTGAAATGGTTGCTCTCGCTAGTTTCTACCGGCACGGGGATGCCATCATTTAAACTGACCAGTTCAGGGTAGGTAACCCAGTAAGGCACGGGGATCATGACCTCGTCCCCGGGGTTGAGCAGGGCGGTAAATACGTTGCTCAGGGCATGCTTGGCCCCGTTGCTGACAACAACCTCGGCAGGGTTGTATTCCAGCCCGTTTTCGGCTTTCAATTTATCGGTGATCGCTTCTTTCAGCTCCAGGGTGCCCGCTGCAGGGGTGTAGCGGGTGTGGCCTTCGTTAATGGCCCTGATTGCCGCTTCCCGGATGTGCAGGGGAGTATCGAAGTCGGGTTCACCGGCTCCAAAGCCGATTACATCGATACCCCGGCTTTTCATTTCCTTTGCTTTGCTGTCAATGGCCATGGTTGGTGAAGGGTTAATGCTTAACGCCTTTTTCGACAACATGTTAACTCACCTCATTTGATTTTCTGTTCAACGTATGCAGGCGGAATCCAGAGCAACTCGTTCTCGAGCAGCTGTTCGGGATTAACTGGTACCTGGCCGATATTTACTTCCCAGTGCAGGTGCGGGCCGGTGGCATATCCTGTCATGCCGACCGTGCCGATTTCCTCGCCGCGTCCGACCAGGTCTCCTTCATCTACCGCAAGAGTGTGCAGGTGCATGTAGGTGCTCGACAGGCCGATCCCGTGGTCGATAATTACCGTGTATCCTCCTGAAAGCAGGAATTCCGCCAGCCTGACGATGCCCCGGTTGGGAGCGACGATCGGCTCGCCTTCATCGGCGGCGATATCGATTCCGCTATGCCTGCGCGGCGGGTTCTGGTTGATTATCCTGATTGCTCCGTATTCGGAGCTGACCCGCCCTTCCAGGGGTTTGATAAACCGCTCAATCCACAGGGGGTGCGGCTCAGTTGTTTCCCGGGCGATGCGCACTTTTTCGCGGTCTTCAGCCAGGCGCTCGGCAGTCCAGCCTTCGGTTCGGCTCGCCGGCATGCTGAAGCGTGAAGTGCGGAAATCTTTACCGGCAATCGTTATATCTGCTGAAAGATCGGTGCTGCCCGGTTCATCTCCGTCAGCAAGTACTTCCAGGCGGTATCTGCCCGGTTCGGTATCGTAGCTGATCGCTGCAACGGCGTAAAGGAGGCCGCCCAGCAGGTAATGGTCGGAGACAGTGCCGGGAAAGTCGATTGTCAGTTCGCCATTATCTTCTTCGCTGACCGGGCCTGCTTCCACAATTACGAAATCTCCCGGGGCGGGCGATTCAGGGTAGAAGATCAGTTCTTGATCAGCAGGGGTTTCTGCAAAGGAAGGGAAAAGGGGGGTGATCTTTTGCAGCTCCCCAGTTACCTCTTCAGTTGCCGGACCGGTACCGCTTAACAAAAAAAGGGAACTCGTGACAAGAAATATTGCAACAAGGATAAAAAACGCCTGGTGTCCGGCCCTGTATACCATGATATCCTCCTCTGAAATTAAATCCTGACTATTATTATAAACTATTGCCACTGCCCTGAAAACAGCAATCATAATCCGGGGTCCTGCCGATAAGCTGTTCCGGGGCGCCGTATTCAGTAAATGTCATTATACTTGTCAAAAAAAGCAGGATAGCCCTGCCGTATATAGAAAGATAGTCTGAGACGGAGGATACCCGTCGCCGCCGGTGGTACAATCTCCGCACTGCAGCATGATTGCCGTTAATCTGCCGCAGGTTCTCAAAGGGGCCGCCGCAACAATAATCTAAGCATATTAGAGGGGTGAAGCTGTTGCAGGAAAACCTCAACTGGTTATTGTCCTTAGTGGCTGATTATGACAGCCTGTGGGTGCAGATAGCCATTTCAGTACTGATTGTTCTCATGGCCCTGCTGGTCAAGAATATATTTACCCGCATAATCTTCGGGGTTGTCCTCAGGTTGGCCTATAAGACTAAAACCGATTTTGACCGGTTGCTGGTGATCGCTTTTGAAGGGCCGGTGCGTTCCCTGCTCGTAGTGATAGGCGTATACATTGCCCTCCAGTGCCTGCCGCTGAGTCTAACTGTTATGAGTATTGCCTCTAACCTTTTCCGTTCGGCAATAATTATATATATTACCGTGGGTTTCTACAACCTGGCCGGCGGTGATATTTTAAATGAACTGAGCGAAAAATTGAATTTGGAACAAAGTGTCATAGGCTTCACAGCCAAGATGCTCCGTTTCATCATTATTGCCCTGTCGATCACTGTCATTGCCCAGGAATGGGATTACGATATCAGCGGATTCGTGGCCGGTCTTGGCCTGGGAGGCTTGGCTTTTGCCCTTGCTGCCAGGGATACAGCATCCAATATTTTCGGAGGTATCGCCATTATTCTCGATAAACCCTTTACTGTTGGCGACTGGATCTTAACTCCCAGCGTCGAAGGGACTGTTGAAGATATGAGTCTGCGGACCACAAAGGTACGCACTTTTGCCAATGCCCTGGTCACCGTACCTAATTCTGTCCTGGTGAATGAGGCGGTCACTAACTGGTCAAGAATGCAAAAAAGGCAGATTTTTTTCCACTTGGGGGTTGCCTATACCACGCCGCGGGCTAAACTGCAGGAATGTGTCGACCGGATCAGGGCCTTTCTCCAGGCTCACCCCGAAGTCCATCCGGACGTTATATTCGCCAACTTCGAGCACTTTAACGACAGCAGCCTTGATATAATAATCTACTTCTTTACCAAAACCAAGGTCTGGGGCGAGTACCTGGCCATAAGAGAAGAAATAAACTTTAAAATCATGGAGATATTAGAAGAGGAAGGCGTTTCAATCGCCTTCCCCAGTCGCAGCGTGTATTTTGAAAACAAGCTTAAATCTGAATTGGATCAACACGACAGCCAACCCTTTTAGAGGCTTCGATCCGCTTTTTTCCAGTCATTAAGAAAGGCTTCAATGCCCAGATCTGTCAGGGGATGCTTAAACATCTGCTTGAGCACCTTAAAAGGCATCGTGGCGATGTGGGCCCCGGTTAAGGCTACTGCCGGGACGTGCTCGGTGTGGCGGATACTGGCGGCGATGACTTCCGCGTCGAGATCGTGAAGGTCAATAACATCAACAATGTCGCGCACCAGTTCAACCCCGTTGTGCCCGATATCATCAAGCCTGCCCAGGAAGGGGCTGATATAAGTTGCTCCGGCCCGTGCAGCCAGCAGGGCCTGGTTTACTGAAAAGACCAGGGTGACGTTAACCTTGATCCCATCGGCGGCGAGAGTCTTAACCGCCCGCATTCCCTCAGGGATGATCGGCACCTTGACCACCACGTTATTGTGCACACCGGCCAGTTTTCGGCCTTCTTTTACCATACCTTCATACTCCAGGGAGACAACTTCTGCGCTGACCGGACCGTCGACAATTTCGCAGATCGAAGAGAGGATCGTATTGAAGTCCTGGTCTTCTTTTGCGGCCAGGGAAGGGTTGGTCGTTACTCCGCAAATCACTCCCCACTCGGCAGCCTGCCTGATTTCATCAACATTAGCCGTATCTAAAAATAGTTTCATTTGAAAAACCTCCTGTATCATAATCGATTCTCTATTAATTATTCTATCACAAGTGTATCTTCCCTGCCTGCCCGCTTAATTGACGCTGCGCCGGCAGGCGGGCATAACCCTGGAATGCAGTTGCCTTAAGCCGTTGCGGCTGATAAAATGAAACGGGGAGAGGTGAGCAGCGATAAACGATCTTGATGCATTGCGCCAACAGTACCCGGAAAAATTTGCTGAAACCAGGAACATATTTTGCAAGATCAGGGCCGGCGATCGCATCTTTATCTCAACCGGATGCGGTGAACCGCAACACCTGGTCCATAAACTGGCTGAATATGTCGAATCGAACCCGAAGGCCTTTTTCGACACAGAAATCCTGCACGTCTGGACCCTCGGAGTTGCTCCCTATAACGATGAAAAATTAAAACACAATTTTCGTCAGAACTCCTTTTTTATCAGCCACAATACCCGCAAAGCGGTAAACGAAGGCCAGGCCGACTATACCCCTATCTTCCTGTCGGAAGTCTCAAACCTGTTCCGCCGGCGTCAGGTTTCAATTGATGTGGCCCTGGTCCAGGTATCACCATTCGACAAGCACGGCTTCTGCAGCCTCGGGGTGAGCCTTGATATTACCCGCGCCGCCGTAGAGAATGCCGATCTGGTTATTGGCCAGGTTAACTCTCATATGCCCCGCGTGCACGGCGATACCTTCATCCATATATCTGAATTTGACTACCTGGTTCCCTTTGACGAACAAATCCTTGAGTACCGCCCTCCGCAGCTCGATCCCGAAACCGTTGCGAAAATCGGTCATTACGTGGCCCAGATTGTCGAGGACGGTGATACCATCCAGGTTGGTTACGGCACCGTGCCTAACAGTATCCTGTCCTGCCTGAAGGATAAAAAGCACCTCGGGGTTCACACCGAGCTGCTCGGAGACGGCTTGATCGAACTGATCAAAATGGGCGTCATCGACAACAGTATGAAAGAAAAGAACCGCAGCAAGCTGATCGCGTCGTTCTGTATGGGCAGCCGTGAAACATATGACTATATCAACGATAACCCTGCCATAGCCTTTAAAGAGATCGATTACACAAACAGCCCCCTGGTCATAGCCGAGCATGACCATATGACCGCAATTAACAGCTCGCTTGAGATTGATTTAAGCGGCCAGGCATCATCCGAATCGCTTGGCAGCACATTTTACAGCGGTATCGGCGGGCAGGCCAACTTTATGCGCGGTTCAGTTCTCGCCCGATTTGGCAAAAATATTCTTGCCATGCAGTCGACGACCCGTGACGATGCAGCCTCCCGCATTGTTCCGGCCCTGAAAGAAGGTGCGGGAGTCACCCTGACCCGCGGCGACCTCTATTACGTTGTTACCGAATACGGCATCGCTTACCTGCACGGTAAAAATATCAGGGAAAGGGCAATGTCACTGATTGCTATTGCCCATCCAAAGTTTCGCCCCTGGCTGATTGAAGAGGCCAAAAAGCGGAACCTGATCTATAAAGATCAGGCCTTCTTTCCCGGTGAACAGGGCGAATATCCCGAGCACCTTGAGGCTCACCGGACTACGAAGCAAAATTTCAGCCTCTTTCTGCGCCCGGTAAAAATCAGTGACGAACCGTTGATCAAAGATTTCTACTATGCCCTTTCGGACAAGAGCATGTACCAGCGCTTTTTGTCGGTCAGGCGCCACCTGCCGCATTCGGTGCTGCAGAAGCACTTCGTCGTGATCGACTATACCAGGGAGATGGTGATCCTGGCCGTGGAAAAAAACCCCGGTCAGGAAGTGATCACCGGCATTGCCCAGTACTATATCGGTGAGAATTCACTGTCTGCAGAAATATCTATCGTTGTCCGCGACGATTACCAGGGCAGGGGCATTGGCTCCGAGCTGCTCTCGTACCTGGTGATGGTAGCCAAAAACCAGGGCCTGCACACCTTTACCGCGGATATCCTTCCCGATAATATTGCAGTTTTCCGCCTGATCGATAAACTGGGCCTCGAATATGAACGCAAGTGGCAGGACGGTCTGATCCATATCGTGATTTACCTGAAGTAGCTTGAACCGGCAGCAGCCAGGTCCCTTCTGAGAAGTGCAGGGGATAGTTACTGCTGTTCAGGAGTATGTTAAAAAAAGCCCAATAGAACCAAGCGGGTGGCAAGCAGGTTCATAACAACCCTGGTTGTCACCTGTCTGCATCGCAAAGAAAAACAACACCCTGTCCGGAAAGGATCCCAGATGTCATTAGAAATTAAAAAAGAAAGCCTGGAATCGCTATTCACTTACTATAATGATCCCGAAGGGAAACTGGATTGGCGATCAATATATACCCTGCCGATCTGGATGCAAACCTGGTGGGATGTTTTTGGCGGCGATTTTGAATTGATGCTGCGTTCAGTCTGGAGCGGCGGTGAACTGATCGGCATCGCTCCCCTGGTGCGCAGTGGAAAGACGGCCGGTCTGCTGGGCAGCCCCGATGTATGCGACTACCTTGACCTGGTCGCTGCTCCCGGAAAAGAAAAAGCGCTCTTTGCCGCTCTCCTGCCGGAACTGGCGAAAGAAGGTGTCAAGCAGTTAACCCTGAGCGCCCAGCGGCCTGATGCCGTGGTATTCAGCGCCCTTTTCACCGATCAAGCTGCCGCAGGCTGCAGCGTTCGCTTCCGGCGCGAAGATGAAACCTATGAACTGCCCCTGGCTTCCTCCTGGGACGATTACCTGGCCGGCCTTTCCAAAAAACAGCGTCACGAAGTCAGGCGCAAACTCCGCCGCCTGGAGGATGAAACAGAAAGCTTTAATTACAGGGTTATCGAAAGCAGGAAAGAGCTGGAAAACTTCATCCCCGAATTCTTCGAACTCTTTAAAGAAAATCCTGAGAAAGAAAACTTTCTGACCGCCCAGATGGAACGTTTTTTTAAAACATTAATAACCGCCACGGCAGTGCAGGATTTAGTCCGCTTTGGCCTGCTCGACGTAGACGGGCAAACTGTCGCCGCAGTCTTCTACTTTAATTATCGCGGCCGGGTTTACCTCTACAACAGCGGCTACAATAACGCCTATCGCGAAATAAGTGCCGGGCTGCTCTCAAAAGTTTTATGCATCAGGAACAGCATCGAGCAGGGCTGCCAGATTTTCGACTTCCTAAAAGGCCGGGAAGTCTACAAACGCCGCCTGGGGGGCAGAGCAACCCCCATCTACAAAGTCGAAATCGCAATAAGTTAAAAAGGTGTCAGGCACCTTTTTAACTTATTGGGGAGGTGGGACTGGTTTATGAGGATGGCCTTTTTAAGTATCCACAGTTCGCCGCTGGGGAAAGCGGGGGGGAAGGATACCGGGGGAATGAGCACTTATCTTCGCGGCCTGTCGGAAGCGCTTGGTGCGGCCGGGCATAAGGTCGATCTTTTTACCCGTGCAGCCGGGACGGGGGATGAAGGGATCAGGCAGCTGTCTGACAATGTGCGCCTTATTGCTGTCGACGATGACAATGGGCCGCTGGACAAGGGTGAAATATATCCGCACTGCCCTGAGATCGCGGCTGCCGTAGATCAATTTTGCCGCCGGGAAGGCGCCCGTTACGATGTTATCTTCAGCCACTACTGGCTTTCTGGCTGTGTGGGCAGGTTATTGGAGGCAAAATGGCAGGTTCCCCACCTGATCATGTTTCACACTCTCGGCCGGGCCAAGAACGATGCCTGCTGCGGAGAAAATGAACCTTTATTGCGAATTGTCGAAGAGGAAAACCTGGCTCGCAGCTGCAGCCTGGTTGTCGTTTCCGCTCAGCTGGAAAAGGATAAAGTTTTTGCCTGCTTCAATCTGCCCCCTGAAAAAGCAGCGTTAATTCCCTGCGGTATAGACCGCAACCTGTTTCGTCCGTCCGTGCGCCAGAAATCCAAAGAGCAGCTTGGTCTGGCCGACAGAAGTGTGATCCTTGCTGTCGGACGGATCGAACCGGTGAAAGGTTTTGACCTGGTAATCGAAGCCGCCGGTCTGCTTCCGCGTGAGAATGATTTCAGGGTGATCATTGCCGGCGGAGATGATCAGGGCTGTTCGCAGGTTGCCGCGCTGGAAGAAAGCGCCGCAGCTTTGGGCCTGGCGGGGAAGGTGAAATTTGCAGGGTTGGTTGAACACAGCTGCCTGCCCCTTTACTACAGCGCCGCCGATGTTACCGTGATGCCTTCCCATTACGAAAGTTTCGGCCTGACTGCCCTGGAATCGATTGCCTGCGGCACCCCGCTTGTGGGCGCACCGGTTGGCGTCCTGCCGGAGTTGATTAATCGCGGCAGCGGAGGGCGGTACGGTTTCCTGGTTTACGATCGCAATCCTGCCTCCTGGGCAGCAAAAATCCGGGAAGTGCTTCTGCACTCCGCAACAATCAGCAAGCCCGATATCGATAAGCTGCTGGCTCCCTATAGCTGGACAGACGCTGCCGCAAAATTGGCCGGATTGGTCGCAAAACTAAAGCCATGATGGGTTAAGCCGTTTGCACAGCCCGAAAAACAAACACAGTGCGGGATAAAGTGAAAAATCGCCGTTTTCCGGCAGGTTATTTTCATATATTATTAAAATATCATCTGAGCTTTAAATCGCGATGCAATCACTTTACCGGGTCAGCCGGCCCGCCCGGTTTCGGAGTGGGATAGGAAGGCCGGCCTGACCCTTAAAAGCTGCTATTTCTTTTTCGCTTTATCGACCCATTCAGAAAGCTCCCTGGCAGCCAGGTCGCGTCCTCCGAGGCCAAAGGCAACTACTCCCGTGAGGGCGATTGCTCCCAGCAGCACACCGAAAGCGATGATTATGATCTCGTCAGCTACTCCTACCTGGCGAAGGGCAATCGAACCGGCCAGGATCAGGACACCAACGCGGGCCAGTTTGGCCAGAAAATCTGCGTGCGGACCCCCACTGGCCTGGACAGCTTCTTTAGTCAACCCGGCCAGATAAAGGCCGATGCCAAAGATAATGACCGATACCACAACCCTGCCCAGGAGGACCGTCAACTGGGCAATCAGGTCGGCCAGCACATCGAAGCCGAGCAGGCCGGCTGACTCAATGGCGGCAAAGAGCATGATTGCAACCAGCGTGATATAGCCGACAATTTCGGATGGGGATCTCTGTCCTTCCAGGGAAGCGCGGGTGAAGCCCAGGCGGACCAGGAGGTCATTGAACCCTGCCGCTGATAACAGGTTTGATACCAGGCCTGCCAGCAGCCTTCCAACCAGCAGTGCGATAATGATTACCAGGGCGGCAGCAAATATTGCCGGCAGCGCCTGCAGGATCAGGGCGATCATATTGCTGGCCGGCGCAGTAATCGCCTCCAGGGCCAGGGCGTTCAATGCCCCGATTACTGCGAAAACCAGGACCATAACGTAAACCACCAGCCCGATAATTTCTGAAGGCCTGGTAGATCCCAGGACGGAAGAGACATTCGCCTTCTCGCTTACCCGGTCAAGGCCGAGCCCCGAGAGGACATTAATTACTAACCGCTGTAATATCCGGGCCCCGAGCCAGCCAATAAGCAGGATCAGCAGGGCGCCCAGGATATTGGGCAGGTAGGCGAGCAGGGTTTCCAGCATGCCTTGAACCGGCACCAGCAGCCCCTCCAGGTTCAGGGCGCCCAGTACGGCCGGCAGGAAAAACAAAAAGACCACCCAGTATACTACGTTGCTTAAAGTCTGGGATAAAGAGGCTTTTTCCTCCTGTGCTTCTTCACCTTCTTTTGCTTCATCTTTTTCGATATGTCCGGCCAGCCGCTCATCAATTTTAGCTGCCTGCAGAACACGGTACAGTAACACCCGCAGCAGCGTAGCCAAAAACCAGGCGACGAGCAGCAGGATGGCTGCAGCCAGGAGGCGCGGCGCAAAGGCAAAGATCTGGATCAAAAAGATGTTCAACGGTTCAGCGATCAGGGTCAAGCCTAGATACTGGAAAAATGCAACCAGCACAAAGAACATGGCCAGGTAGTATGCCGCCCTGCCAAACCATTTGGTTACCTCTGTATCGGCAGCCTCCTCGTCACCTTTTATCCAACGGGCTAACTTAAGGCCGGCATGGGTGCGATGAAAAATACCGCGAACTAATGCTGCAACAATTAAAGCCGCCAGCCAACCGACTACCAGTATGGCTATTGCTACCAGAATTGTGGGTAAATGAGTGGCAAACCTTGTCAATAATTGATAAAAAAAACTGGATCCAATCATCAGAAACGCTCCTTTCTAAGTTTAATTGGAACTAATGGGAATAATGGATTTAGTCCCTTTAGTTAATTTTTTTCTTCCCTGGCTATTGAAAGTCCTTCTTTGCAGATAAATTAATTGCATAAATTCTTCTAGAGATATAACCGCTGCCGCTGCGCGGAGAGTCAGGACAAGCAAAAAGTGATATGTTATAATCAAAACTATACAATTTGCAAGCTGCCCGGGGCCTGACCGCCCTGCCAGGCAGGCATTTCCGGTTCGGATCGTTT
>SKOR01000091.1 GCA_007119965.1 Syntrophomonadaceae bacterium | reverse complement strand
TGCCTTTAACCGCCTTAAACCCGGAGATAATATCGAGGAGTTCTTCGGTGATCGCCGCCTGCCTTTCATGCTGGTAGGATGTCTTTAATTCGCCCAGGCGTTCGTCGATATTCTTTTCAGCGGCCTGCATTGCCGCCAGGCGGCTGTTGTTTTCAGCGGCCAGGGACAGGGCGCAGGCGCGGTAGAGCGAGACAAAGAAATACTGGCGCAGCAGGGCCGACAGGAGCTGGTCGGGCGGCATGGTGAAAATGGGCAGGGATCGTGACTCCCACTTCAGTTTGGTTTCTTTCAGCCGGGCGAGGTCGACCGGCAGGAGGGTTTCGGCCAGGGGGCTGAAGCTGGCTGTGCGGGGGCGGTTGTAGAACAGCAGCACTTTTTCCACCCCTTTACGGTCCCGCCACCCCTCTATTTCTTCTAATAGCTGCTGGATAAACGGGGAAATGGCGTTGATTGAACTGGGCATATTAAAGGCGGATGCCGGTTCAATTCCGGCAGCGCTGATCCTGCTGACAGCCTGTTCTCCGACAGCAGCGATAAACGTGTTGGAGGGCAACCCCGGCTCAGCCGGATCATTTTCCGCCCAGTATTCTTCCAGGGCATAGGAAACTATCTGTTCGTTAAAACGGCCGGCCAGCCCGTGATCGGAGCCGATGATGAAAATCAGCGCGGGGCGGCTTTCGTCCGGGGCGGACTCCACCGGGCGCTCCAATTCCGAGGAGAGGACTACAGAGAGGCCCAGCTCGACGGTATGGTAATAGTCGTCAAGCGATTCGGCCGCTTTTTCGTACTGCCGCACGCTGGTGGCGGCCAGCGCTTTCATGGTCTTGACTATGGACGAAAGGTCTTCGCCGCTTTCAATCTGTTTTTGAAGGGCTTCTAAAGTGCTCAAGCGCTTTTCACCCCCACCTCAGCTCCTGCTGCGGTTGATTTTTTATCATAACCCGCTGCTGCATGCTTAAATGCGGACTGCCTGTTTATTCATCTTCAGGCTGCTCTTCCGGCTCCGGTTCAAGGGCGCCCTGCGCGGTTTCAACGATAGAAGCCTGATCTTCCGCGGAGAGCTCTTCCCCGTCTTCAATTTTTTGGCATATTTCGGGCAGCCCTTCAGTAACCGCTTTTCTGACCTTCTTTTCGGCTTCCGGAATCTCTTCCACATCCAGGCTGTCGAAGAGCCCTTCGGTAACCGCCAAAAGAACAGCGATCTGTTCCGGTATGGTCATCGGCTGCAGTTCGGATTGATTAAGCACCTTGCGCACCCTGCGTCCGCGCTCGATTGTATCGCGCGTTTTTTCGTCCAGGCGGGTGCCGAAACGGGCAAACATTTCCAGCTCTTCGAACTGGGCATAGGAAAGGCGCAAATCGCCGGTTACGGTGCGGTAAGCGGGCAGTTGGGTTTTACCCCCCACCCGTGAAACCGACTTGCCGACATCGATAGCGGGCAGGTGGTTGCGCTGGAACAGCTCGGGGGAAAGGTAGATCTGCCCGTCTGTAATAGAAATCAGGTTGGTCGGAATATAGGCTGAAATGTTCTGGGCCTGGGTTTCAATAATGGGGATGGCAGTCAGGGAGCCGCCGCCGTATTCTTCGCGCAGGTGCGTGGACCGCTCGAGCAGGCGCGAATGCAGGTAAAAGATATCGCCCGGGTAAGCCTCGCGGCCGGGGGGTCTTTCCAACAGCAGTGACAGTTCACGGTAGGCGCGGGCATGGAGGGTCAGGTCGTCATAGACTATGAGCACATCTTTACCCTTCTCCATAAAATATTCGGCAATGGACGTGGCGGCATAGGGGGCGATAAAACGCAGGCCCGGCGGGCCGTCGCCCGATGCGACCACGATGGTCGAATACTCCATGGCCCCGTACTTGCGCAGCTGGGCGATAAACTTGGCCACATCAGCCCCCATCTGGCCTATTGAACAGTAGACACAGATTACATCCTTGTCGGCCTGGTTGATTATTGTATCGAGGGCAATAGCAGTCTTGCCGATCTGGCGGTCACCTAAAATCAATTCGCGCTGGCCGCGGCCGACCGGGATCAGGGCATCGACTACCTTCAGGCCGGTTTGCAGCGGTTCGGTCACCGGTGAGCGGGCCATGATCGGCGGGGCTTCCCTTTCAACCGGGCGCCTTTCAGAAAAACTAACCTGGCCGAAACCATCCAGGGGCTGGGCTGCGGCATCAATCACCCGGCCGAGCAGCCCGTCACCGACGGGAATATCAACCACCCGCCCGGTGCGGCGAACCCGGTCGCCAGAAGCGATCTTTTCGGAACTGCCGAGCATGATTACCCCGATTTCATTGGGGTCCAGGTTAAAAGCGATCCCGGTTATGCCGCCCGAAAACTCGACCAGCTCGTCAACCTGGACACCATCCAGGCCGCTAACGCGGGCGATTCCGCTGCCGATCGAGGTAACAGTGCCGATCTCTTCCACCTGTAAGCCGGGGAGTTTTTGATCGAGCACTTTTTGCACGGTGCGATCGGCTGATTCGAAAGCCTCGAGCAGGGACCCGGGCAGGGAGCCGTCTTTAGCTTTCCGTTTGTCCACCTTCCGCCACCTCCCCGTCCTGCGCTGAGGGCGCTTCCTCTTCAAGTTCTTTCAAAACCCGCTCTTCCACGCCTTCCAGATAACTGTCGATGCTCCAGGCCACGCGGTAGCCGCCGGTATCGAGCTCCAGGCCGCAGACCAGGCCTTCGTCGGTTTTTAGAGAGAGATCGGGTTCGTCATCAGAATCGGGGGCTAAGTCCCGGAGTGCTTTTTTAAGGCCTTCCAGTTTTTCTTCGGACGGTTCAAAAGTTGTCTTTAATACTCCTTTGTATCCGTCGGAGGCAAAAGCTTCCTGCAGGGAGCTGCGCTCTTCAGCGGGCATGCTGCCGATTTTATCCAGGAACACTTCCCAGGTAAGTTCCTCGAGACGGGAATCGGCCAGGTCTTCGAGGCAGTGCCGGGCAATCGAGCAGGCCTGCAGCCCGATGCGGCGGCGCAGTTCGGCAATAAAAGATTCTTTTTCACGCTCAAAGGCTTCCTCCCAACGCTTCCTGGTCTCTCCGGTTTCGCGGCGGGCTTCTTCGAGCATTTCCTGTTTTTCTTTGCCTGCCTCTGTGCGGGCTTCTTCCAGAATCTCTTCTTTCTTCTCTTCCAGCTCTTCCTTTTTCTCAATGTAGGCCTGCGAATCTTTTTCAGCTTCCCGTTTTTTCGCTGCAGCATCTTCTTCCCGCTGGATTATTATCTGCTCGCGATCATCCATAGCACTGATAATCGGGCCGTAGAGAAAGCGCCTCAGCAGGAAGACCAGGATCAGAAAGTTGATTATCTGAAATATAATTGTATACCAGTCTATTATCATAATCGTTCTCCCATATATAAGGCTTTGTCCGCCAGGGTTCGCTTACTGGAGAAAATAATTCCAGAAAGGATTGGCGAAAATGAGAATCATAGTCACCACAAAACAATAGATTGCCGTCGACTCGATCATAGCCAGGCCGACAAAAAGGGTCCGGGTTATGGTATTGGCCTCGTCGGGCTGCTGGGCGATTGAGCTTAAAGCCTGGGCCACGGCGCGCCCCTGGCCGAGGGCCGGTCCGAACGAGCCGAAAGCGATGGTCAGCCCGGCGGTGGCAATCGAGATGATACCGACTAAACTTAAGCTATCCATGTTATTTCTCTCCTTTTTTCTGTATTTCCTCGTGCGCCTGGCTGGCCGAGGCGATGTAAACCATGGCCAGGATGGCAAATATGTAAGCCTGGATCAGGCCGGTGAGCAGGCCTAAGGCCTGCATGACCACCGGAAAGATCAAAGGGGTAATCGTCAGCAGGATAGCGACAATAATGGTGCCGCTCATGATATTGCCGTAAAGGCGAACGGCCAGGGCCAGGGTGCGGCTCAGTTCGCCGATGATGTTGAAGGGCAGCATGAAGAAAGTCGGCTGCAGGTACTGCTGCAGGTAGTTAAGAATGCCCTGCCGGGCAATTCCGAAGACCGGAACAGCGACAAAGACGCTGATCGCCAGGGCCGCCGTAGTGGATAGCGAACCTGTAGGCGGGGTGAAGCCAGGCACAATGCCCAGGATATTGGAAAAAGCAATATAGATAAACAGGGTTCCGATGAAGGGCAGGTAAGGGCCAGGTTCCTGGCGGCTCACCTCACGAATCTGCCCCTTAATTCCGGTGATCAAGACCTCGAGAAGATTTTGCCAGCGCGACAGCGGTCCCTTGCTGGTCAGATTCCGGGTAATCAACCAGGAGCCAAAGGTCAGCAGGAACATTACCAGCCAGGTAAAAAAGATGGTGGAGTTAATTACAAACCAGTTCCATTGGAAAAAGATAATTTCATCGGGGTTGATCGTCAAGTCGGCACAACCTCCTCTCTTTGTTCGCAGGGTTTGCAGCTGCCGTACATCCCTTTTCACTGTTAACAAGACCGGGGTAAAGAAACCTCGGCTCTTCCCTTCCTCCCTCTTCCCTAAACCGGCTTCAACTTGCCGGCCAAAATCGTGCGGGCTACCAGGAAACCGGCCAGCGCTGCCAGCATGTACGTCCAGTCGGCGTTCAACAGGAGGTAAAATGCCCCCATGACCACCGCGGTACGGATAACGAAACTGGATACCGAAAGCAGGTAAGGCCTATCGGTTGCGACCATCTTCTGCACCGTCCACCAGAGCCCGCCGAAGAAAAAAGCGCCGAGCAATATACCGGCCAATAAGGCCGAGACCAGGTAAACCACAAACAAGATATCCGGCCCCTCTCCATCGTTTATCTGTCAATCAGCGTTTTCGTTCAGTCACTGCTGCTGTCATCTTGATCATCTGAATCGCCGGCCTGGTACATCTCTTTGTTTATCCAGTACCAGGCATTCATGCAACCGATAATCAGGCCGATAAAGAGAAATGTCAGGGTCCAGGAGTAAGTGCCGGGCCAGGTGCGGTCAACCCAGATTCCGATTACCACACCGATCAGGGTGGTAATCGCGATGGTCCAGCCGACCATGCCGAAGGTTCCGAGCCCAAACCAGACGCTGCGGTCGCGGGTGCGGCGGGCCTTGATCCGCCGGGCCGCTTTTTTGCCGACCGTTCCCGGCAGGTTTTTGCCTTTGCCTTCTTTCTCTTTACTGCTCAATACCGTTCGCCTCCCAGGCGGCTAAAGCGCCTCAGGGTATCTACTTCCAGGCGGGACATTACCGCCCGCGATTTTTTCTCATTTTCACCCAACACCTTCAACTCGCTCTCGACCAGTTCCTCCAGGTATTCCAAATTATCACCGGGAACCGCCCGTGAAGCGGAAACATATACCCGGTCGCTTTGCTTAACCAGGATCCCGTCGTCGAGAGCCAGGAATTGTTCTTCCCCGCCTGCTGTGACATAGGAAAATATGCCGGGTACCAGGGCGGCTACAAAATCGATGTGGCGCGGCAGCAGGGTAAAATAGCCGTTTTCGGCCTCGGCGGTTACCTTGCCCACTTCCTCTTCGAGTAAAACCTTGTCGGGCAGCAGGATTTTCAGGTTCAGGTTAAACACTCCTCCTGGATATTACCGCTTGAAGCCCTGCTTTTGCAGGGCAGCGCTGTTTATGTCTCGTCGGGAACCCCCGTACTTTC
>SKOR01000065.1 GCA_007119965.1 Syntrophomonadaceae bacterium | reverse complement strand
CTCCGCGGCACCTGGAACCCGGGGATTACCAGTTTGAATTTAAGGCAGAGCTGGGTGATGCAGAGACCGGGGTGGCAACTTATTCCGTAACCATCGAAGAGGCGGCGGTGAAAGAGGAACCTGAGCCCGAGACTGAGAGCAGGACAGCCGGCAGCGGCAGTTCCGCCAGCGGGGGAGCGGCACGGAAAGAAGACCCCGCGGGCAATTCGGGTTCGGCCGACGGTTTCCTTCATATCGTTGACATCAAGCACGAAGACTAATTGCAGTTGTCAAGGGGACGGGGTTGTTGACACCTTTCCGGACTTGCTGACGCGTGTCAGGGGGACGGGGTTGTTGACACTTTTTCTGGCCTGTCCGGTTAACCGGCTGGCCCGGATTCCTTTGGAACTTTAAGCAGGCATATTGATCATTAATCAAGCTGCCCGGTTTTGCATAAAAGCAGAGCCGGGCAGCTTTCTGCTTAACAGCTCGCCTGCTTAGCCGGGTGGGTGAAAAACGGGGCCGGGAATTAATTTGCGTTAATTTAGCAACAATAGTTTGCATGTTAACTATTTATGCGCTATAATGGTTAGCATGTTAACTAAAGGTGGGGTAGACGTGGCCGAAACCGGGATTAAGGATATCTGGAACTATGCCCATAATATTATCCGTTCGTCGAGACAGATGGTTAATGAGGGTTTAAGGTCTCTGGGCCTCGGCAGTTCTGAAGGGAACATCTTGTTGCACCTGTTTACACAGGAACATGAAGTGCGGCAGGAAGATATTGTGGAAGACCTTGATCTCAGCAAGCCTGCTGTATCACGGGCCCTTAAATCGCTGGAGCTAAAGGGTTTCGTGAAAAGAAATAAAGATTCCAGCGACAGGCGGGCCAGCCGGATCCTGCTTACGGATAAGGCGGTTCAAATCCGGCCAAAAGTTGAATCCGTCTATAATGAGGTTTATTCTATTGCGGCGCAAGGGGTTTCCGGAGAAGAGGTTGCCTTTTTTATTAACCTGTTTTCAAGGGTTTCTGATAATTTCTCCCAGGCCTGCTCTGCAATGAAATGCACAGGGAGGCAAAATAATGATCAGTGATTTAATGGGAACAGGGATTCTCATCACCTACTACCTGGTGTTTACAGCCCTGTTGCCGACGGTGTTAAAAGTTAAGCTGGGTGTGCCGACGGAGTATGTCCGGAAAATCCAGCATGTAGTGTATAGCCTGTCAATATTTCTTCTCCTGGAGTTGTTCAGCTCCTGGTATATGGCCATTGCTGCGGCATTTTCCCTGGTAATTGTGGGTTACCCGGTACTGCTGCTGGTCGAAAAAACGGCCTGGTACAGAAAGACATTTGTCGACAGGACGAAAAAGGGCGGCGAGTTAAGAAGGCAGCTTTTATATGTTCAGCTTTCTTTTGCGATGTTGATCGCTATCTTTTGGGGGCTCTTCGGCCTTGATTGGCGTTATGTTATCGCTGTCGCCATTATGGCCTGGGGGTTAGGAGATGCCGCCGCGGCTTTAATTGGCAAGGCTTTTGGGCGGCACCGCGTTATCCACTACCTGATCGACGTGGGTAAAACTTATGAGGGCACAGCGGCCATGGCTGCTTTTGCTGCCCTGGGTATCTTTATTACGCTTTTCACCTATGGAGGCCAATCCTGGTATGTCAGCCTCTTAATAGCTGTGCTGGTTGCGCCGCTGTGCGGTATTATCGAGCTCTTCTCGAGGCGGGGCAGTGATACCCTGACTGTGCCCATTTCTGCCGCTTTTTCAATTATGCCCCTAATATACCTTTTCTACTGGTTGGGATGGTAAAATGAATAATTTTTCGCGGGACCAGACTGCCAGCCGGCAAAAAACCCTGCTGATCGCCCTGCTGCTGAGCATGTGGGCGCCACTGGCAACCGGTATTGCAGTGATCATGAGTACTTCGACAACACAGCTGGCTGATTTTATCCGCCGTTCGGTGGAACTGGTAGCCCTGTTTGTTTCGTGGTGGGTCTTCCGTTACCTTGCCCGTAACCAGGAGCTCGGGCCGGAGAAAAAAGCCAGGCTGGAGAAGATATCAGGGCTGTGCGTTTCGGCTGCCCTGGGGGTTTCTGCGGTTGTTATGCTTCTGCTGGCTTTGTCCCGCATGGGTGTTTATGAGCCCGGGGGCAATGTCTACCCGGGGTTGGCTATTGCCACGCTGGGGATGATCGTGAACACCTGGTTTTGGAGACGCTATTCACGTTTAAACCATGAACTGTACAACTCGATCATTGATGCCCAGAGGCAGCTGTACAGGGCCAAGGCTTTCGTTGACCTTTCCGTAATTATTGCCCTCGGTACCGTAGCGATAATCCCGGCCCACCCTGTAACCCGCTACATCGACCTGCTCGGTTCGTTTGCCCTGTCGGGCTACCTGATGTGGAGCAGTATGCGGACTGCCCGACAGGCGCTGCGGCCTGCCGGGGAAGATGGTTCAATCGCAGAAGAAGCAGAAGAAGCAGAAGAAGCAGAAGAAAGACAGGTTATTTGACGGGGGGTTTTAATGTGGATCTTGATAAGCTGAGCCGTGAGCAGTTGGAATACCTGCTAGAAGACTTTGCCAAACGCTGGCTGGCGCATGACGGACTCTGGTTTCAGCAGGTAGAGAAAGAACACGGGATGGAAGAAGCAATCAGGCTTGATGCAGGAGCCTGGGAAAAGTTTACCGTCCTGGAAGCCCGGAGGATTATGAAGTTTTTGGGGATTGAACCGGGCGGCGGTCTCCCTGCCCTGAAGGAAGCCCTGGGTTACCGCCTCTACAGCCTGATTAATACGCAGGAATTTAGTGAGCCTGATGAACATACCCTGGTTTTCCGGATGGTTGACTGCCGCGTTCAGACTGCCCGCAAGGCTAAAAACATGCCTGAGTTTCCCTGCCGCCCGGTGGGGTTGGTGGAATACAGCGGCTTTGCGGCGGCTGTCGACCCGCGCATTCGCACCAGGTGCCTGCACTGCCCGCCGGACGAGCACCCGGAAAGCAGTTACTGCGCTTGGGAGTTCACCATCCCTAAAGAATAGGCCGCTGAAGGCGGTTGAATCCTGCGCCCCGGGTTGTAAAGCGCTAAATGTTCCAGGCGGTCCGGGGCCGGGCTCCTCCGCCCATTTTGACCCTACATTTCCCTGGCTGCCCATTTCCTGTTTTCTCGCCTCCCGTTTTTTGCTGCTATTTCCCACTGCCCGCTTCCTGCCGGCCTGATCTTATTTCCCTCTGTTTATTACTTGCTCCCTGTTTGCCGCACCCCGCCCCACCTTTCAGCCGGCAGCATCTCCCGGCATCTTTTGATAAATTTTTCAACTTAAGGTAGGACTTCAGCTTAAAATGTATAAGTTTATATAGAGAAGTAAAATCAGCTGGCGAAGATTTTAGCGCAAGCAGATTTTTATTCAGCTCAGAGGTCTTCCTGCCGCAGAGAAATCACTTTTCATCCACAATCACTTTGGACTATTCAATCCGGCTATCTTCACACTTTTGCTTTCTAAAGCGCTAATTACAACACCAGGGAAAAAACTATTTGTCTTCAGGCAGACGCACCATATTAATCGGCCTTTTTTCCGAGGCTTAAATTAAGGATGATTTTTATTGGATGCCTTACTGGGACTTACAGGCGTACTGGGTATTATTATCGGACTGATCTGGATCGTGGTTGGCCTGGTTAGAAAGGGCCCGCTTAAAATCCCGTCTATTGTGCTCGTCTTCGCTATTCTGCTTTTTTCAGCAGGGCTGGCGATGCCTCCTGCGGCTGATCAGCAGGATGAGGGCAGCGGTCCGGCAGGCGATTCCGGCCCGGCGGTTGAGAACGGGGTGGCAGAGGAGCCGGAGGTTGGTGAGACGGGTGAAGTGGCCGGTGAAAAGGAACCTGCCGATTCCGGTCAGGAAGGAAGTGCTGCGGACAGCCGGGCCCCTCCTTCCGGAAGGCTCGAGGTTCACTTTATCGATGTCGGCCAGGGTGATGCCATTTTGGTCAAAACCCCTGGAAAAAACATCCTCATCGATGCCGGCTGGAGGGGTGACACGGTAGTTAACTACCTGCGCAGCGAGGGCGTGGAAAGTCTCGACCTGGTGATCGGCACCCACCCCCACGCCGACCACATCGGCGGCCTGATTAACGTTATGGAGCAGATTTCGGTTAGAGAGGTTTTCGACCCGGGGGTTGTGCACACCACGAAAACTTTCGAAGATTACCTGACGGTTATCGATCAAAAAAATATCATTTTTACCGAGGGGCGCACCGGCCTGGAGCGGGACATCGGCGGCGGAGCGGTTTTGGAAATCATCCACCCTTCGTCGCCTTCCGAAGATCACCTCAACAATGCCAGCATTGTCGCCAGGGTGGCTTTTGGGCAGATCAGTTTCCTGTTTACCGGCGACGCTGAAAAAGAGGCCGAAGGTGAAATTTTAAACCGTGGTTACAACCCGGAGAGCACCATTTTGAAAGTCGGGCATCACGGCAGCAGCACCAGCACCACGCAGGCATTTCTCAGGGCGGTTAACCCGGAGGCGGCGGTGATCATGTGCGGTGAAGACAACCAGTACGGGCACCCTCACGAAGAAACTGTCGACCGGTTAACCGCAGCCGGGGTTGATATTTACCGGACCGACCTGCAAGGCACGATCGTGATCAGCACCGATGGGCAGTCTTATTCTGTTGAAAGGGCCGGGCGCTGATAGCATTAGAGCGCTAAGCAGCACAGCATTAGTATACGGGGATGTGGTCTTGTGAAAGCAGTCCTGGATCGTTTCGAAGGTGAAATGGCAGTGCTTCTTTGCGGGGACGAAGAAGTCAGGGTTGATGTGCCGAAAAAGCTGCTGCCCGGTGAGGCAAAAGAAGGCAGCTGGCTTGATATTCAGTGCAATATGGATGCGCCCGGCGAAGAGCAGCAGAGGGCCAAAATCGAGGGACTGCTCAGCAGGCTGAAAAATAAAAAACAGGGGTAAGTAAATATGGCTAAAGAAAATGAAGAGCTGCTTAAACTTTCCAGGGAGGCTCAAGAGCTGTCCGAACATATTGCCCAGCTGAAGCGCAGGTATAACCGCATGGAGGAAGGTTCGGAAAAAGAACAGCTGGCGGAGGATATAAAGATGAGGCAGTTCCAGGCCCTGTTCTACGTTGAAAAGATGGAGAACCTTTCGAAGGAAGCTTAACTTCCCCGGGTGGGCAGGGTACGGTGAAAGATGTGTGCCTTAACCAGGTTGTCCGGGATCAGGCTACCCCCCTATGACATTTAAGCCCCCGTTTGCGTGGAATTGAAGTTTGCATGGAATTGAATTATTATATATGATTATTTTCAGGATTTGTAAGTTAGGAGGCTGACCTGATGACTGAGCAATCGGAAGCATATTTTGGTGAACTGGCAGAAGGCGTCCCTCACGGGCGGGGCACCAAGTTATATGCCAACGGCAACCGGTATGTGGGCGAGTGGCATGGAGGCGCGCCCCACGGGCGGGGCACGCTGCTGACAGGGGACGGGACCTGCCTGGCCGGCATATGGGAGAAGGGCGACATGGTATTCGGATCGATACTAACTGCCAGCGGGGCAAAGTATGTCGGCGGATTTAAAGATATGAAATCTCACGGGCGGGGTATTCTGG
>SKOR01000092.1 GCA_007119965.1 Syntrophomonadaceae bacterium | reverse complement strand
GGCGGCCTGCCTTTAAGAGAACAGGTCTGTTTTTGGCCGGGCGTATCGATTTGTTCAAAAAAGTTTTGTATAATAAGAAGTAAGATAAGCCTTTCAGAAGAGTGGTGAGCGAGATGTTTTTCCGCTATAAATCAGGCCCCGAAAACGAATTCACCCCCGCTTACTTGAATATGACCGCTGCTGAAATGGAAAAGCGCACTGAAAAGCTTTATACGATCATGGAAAAATGCACGCTCTGTCCCCGCTGCTGCCGAGTAAACAGGATGGAGGGGGAGGAGGGTAAGTGCGGAGCTGCGGACAGCCTGCCGATCAGCAGCGCCGGACCCCATTTCGGTGAAGAACGGGAACTGGTAGGCGCAGGCGGTTCGGGCACAATCTTTTTTATGCACTGTAACCTGAAGTGCATCTTCTGCCAGAACTGGACGATCAGTCACGGTGCCGGGCACGGCGATAATTTAACCGTCGATCAGCTTGCCGCCTTGATGCTCAGCCTGCAAAACCAGGGCTGCAGTAACATCAACCTGGTCAGCCCGACTCCCTACCTCTACCAGATCACCGCCGCCATTAAACGGGCCGCCGGGCAGGGTCTGAACCTGCCGGTAGTTTACAACTGCGGCGGCTACGAGTCTGTTGAATCCCTCCGCCTGCTGGAAGGATTCATCGATATTTACATGCCCGATGCCAAGTTTGCCTCCGACAGCATCGGCGCGCGCTACACCGGCGTAGAGGATTACTTCACCCGCCTTAAGGAAGCTCTGAAAGAAATGCAGCGCCAGGTCGGCGACCTCATGGTTGGCCCGTCCGGACTTGCCTGCCGGGGCCTGCTCATCCGCCACCTGGTCATGCCCGGTGACCTCGCCGAAAGCGAAAAAATGGCCCGTTTTCTGGGCAAAGAAATATCGCCCCGCTGTGCAGTTAATGTTATGGCCCAGTACTACCCCGCTCACGAAGCTGACCGGTATCCGCCCCTGGACAGGAGGATTACCACCGAAGAATACACTGGCGCCCGCGAAGCCTTTCAAAAGGCAGGACACCGCCTGCTCTGATCATTCGGGCCGGTAAAAACAAACCGGATAAATTGCCCCGGCCGGTTGACCCTCAAAAAGCGCTGGTGTAGAATGATTCTAAGTAAGGCTGTTAGAACAGCCGGGCGATTTAAAAGGAGGAAAATTATAAGATGGCAGGCACAGTAAAAGATATTACGGAATCTCAATTTGAACAAGAGGTTATAAAGGAAACATTACCTGTACTGGTCGACTTTTGGGCGCCCTGGTGCGGTCCGTGCAAAATGCTCGGCCCCGTGCTGGAGGATGTCGCTTCGTCTAATGACAGCCGCCTGAAAGTAGTTAAAGTTAATGTTGACGAAAACCCCGACCTCGCCCAGAGGTTTGAAGTTATGGGCATTCCGTCAATGTTCCTGTTCAAAGACGGTGAAGTGGTCGACAGTTTTACCGGAGCGATGAGCAAGCAGGCTCTGACCGAAAAGATCGAAAAACACATTTAAATGGCAGGCATCGGATTAAGTGTACGGATGCGGCATACCGCCGGTTCGTACACTTATTAATTTACAGGGTTCAGTGCTTTGCTTCGTGACAGGATTTCGGCGGCTTAATCATTTTTGCCTGGACAGTGCGCGCCTGCTCACGTCTCCACGGGGATCCGGGTCTTCGCTTACAGCTGCCAAAGATCTGCAGGTTAGCTGGGCAGGTACAATAATTCTGATATTTCATTAAATGAGCAGGTAACCCTTTCCATCCGGCGAATAACATATAATAAATACAATATTCCGAAAGGAAGTGTTGTTAGCCATGGAGCGACAGCTTATCGGCCAGGTAACCCATTACTACAGTAAGATTGGTGTGGCAATTATTAAGCTAGAGAGCATGCTTTCGGCAGGAGAACGTATTGCTGTTGTCGGTTCCACTACTGATCTAGAACAGGACGTAAAATCGCTTCAGGTAGATCACCAAACCATTGCTGAAGCGAAAGAGGGAGACCTGGTCGGCCTGAAGGTGAAAGACAAAGTCAGGGAAGGCGACACTGTTTACAAGTTAGTCTGAATAATTACTGTGCGATCAGAAGCGGCGCCGCGCCTCCACCAGTTTAGTCAAGCTGCAAAGGCGTAATAGCTGCAGAATATGCGCTGAACACCAACCTGTCAACATGGATACCTGTTGACGCGGAATATATATTGTTTTTTTAAAGGTGATTAATTGGAGTTTAAAGATAACAACAGCGAGCGGCCTTCAGCTGATCCTGCCACTGCACAGGCAGCGAAAGCGCCCCCTAAAACCAATCAAGCCCTGATCGGCATGGTCAGGGCTGTTCCGATCATGCTCGGCTACCTGCCGATCGGCCTCGCTTTCGGCGTCCTCGCCTCTACGGCAGGCCTGAGTATTTACAGTGCCCTGGCCATGTCGGTTTTTGTTTTTGCCGGCTCCTCGCAGCTGATCTCGGTCGGATTGATCGATACAGGTGCGGGGGTGGCTGCCATTACCATGACTGTATTCCTGGTTAACCTCCGCCATATGCTGATGAGCGCCTACCTGGCCCCTCACCTCGGCCGCCTGAAGACCTGGCAGCAGGTCCTTTTCAGCTACGAAATTACCGATGAATCTTTTGCCGTTCATTCCGCCTATTTTCGCCGGAAGGGTGTGCCCCCGGCCGCTCAGCTCTTCGGGGTCAACACTGCGGCACACCTGGCCTGGATAGTCGGAACCCTGCTCGGTGCCTGGCTCGGTGTTTACCTGACTTTTGACATCGATGCCTACGGTGTCGACTATGCCCTGCCGGCCATGTTTATAGCCCTGCTGGTTATGCAGATTGAAAACGCCCGCCACGTGGCTATCGCGGTTTTGGCTGCTTCCCTGGGCCTGATCCTGTACCTGGCCGGAATGAGCCAGCTTTACATCATCCTGGCCACGGTGATCGCCGCAACAGTCGGGGTTTTCCTGAAACCGGCCGGGGAGCAGCCGGCAGATTGATGGCTGCCCGGCTGCCCGGTTGGCAGGCGCCTTGAACGGGCCTGGCCCTTCCGGGGAGTCCCCGACAGGTTTAGTCGGCCCTTTTATACTCAGGCCAGGTTGGTTCCTGAACACTGCAGCGGTAATTTAAAGTATTACGGTGCCGTGCAGCATAGTACCCGCTGTGTTGCAGTATCTGAAGTCAGAATTCAAGGAGAAGGTAAAGGCAATGCCCGAAATAGCGATTTTGATATTCCTGATGTCCCTGGTCACCTTCATACCCCGTGTCCTGCCGATCCTGGTTCTTTCACGGCGCAAGCTGCCTGAACCGGTCGAGCGGTGGCTTTCGTATGTTCCCGTTGCCGTGCTGGCCGCCCTGCTGGCCCCGGCTCTCTTTGTACCAGCCGGTGAACTGAACCTGGCTTTTACCGTCAACCCTGTTTTCTGGGTCTCCATCCCTGTTTTCGCAATCGCCGCTTTAACCCGCAACCTCTTTATTACCGTTTTAAGCGGGATGACCCTGATCGCCCTGGTCAGGCACTTTATATCCTGAGCAAGCTAACCTCGGAATAATTACCAGTTGTAAAATTATTTCCGCTATTGCGCCGCAGGCAATTGACCGCCAAATTATTGTCATGATATAATTTAAACGGTGATCACGAGACATCGATCAGCCCTGCACAGCACAATTTCCGGCACATTTATACAGCATGAGAAGCACAGGTAGATGGGTTTGACGGATCTGATGATCATTGGAACCAGGCCCTGTTATGCTGAGTTTTTGGCTGAGGGTATCTCCGACTTAGAATCATAATTATATTAAGGAGGAACTCGAATGGGTAAAATGGTACGTGTCAACATGACTGACAAAAAGGTAACGGTTGAGCCGTTGCCGGAGAAGTACGCAGGTAAGGGCGGACGCTGGCTGTCATCAATGATGATCAACGATGAAGTGCCGGCCGATTGTCACGCACTGGGGCCGAACAACAAGCTTGTTATCGCCCCCGGTATTTTATCGGGAACCCGTGCTCCCAACTCCGGACGTGTTTCAGTAGGTGGAAAATCGCCTCTCACCGGAGGTATTAAGGAAGCCAATGCCGGCTCACCTTTCCCCCAGAATATGGCCCGCATGGGTTATGCTGCTCTCGTAATTGAGGGTTTGGTTGAAGACGGTTCGCTGTGGCTTCTTAAGCTTGATATTAACGGCGGGGAATTGGTTCCCGCAGATGACCTGAAAGGCAAAGGCGCTTACGAAACTGGCAACATTATTTGGGAAAAATTTGAAGGGAAACCGGCATTTGTGGTTAACGGTCCGGCCGGTGAAGCGAAAATGACCATGGCAGGGATGGCCTTTAACGATCCTGAAGGCCGGGCAGCTCGCTACGCAGGGCGTGGCGGCCTGGGTGCCGTTATGGGCAGCAAGGGCCTTAAGGCCATTGTCCTTGACGACAAGGATGCACCCGGCGTTAAACCTGTCGATGAAGAAATGCTCCGGGCAGGGCAGAGGAAGTTAGCGGACTCGATTACCTCTCACGATTTAACCAAAAAAGGCGGCGGCCTGAACAGCTACGGAACCGCCTTGTTGATTAACGTTCTTAATGAAGCAGGCGGACTGCCGACTAACAACTTCCGTTCGGGAGTATTTGAAGGAGCAAAAAAAATCAGCGGCGAAGCGCTTGCTGAAGCGGCAGAAAAGCGGGGCGGGGCTGGCACAATGGGCCACCGCTGCCACCCGGGCTGCATTATCAACTGTTCTACAGTTTACGCCAATGAAGATGGCAGTGAGCACGTATCGAGCGTAGAGTACGAATCAATTTGGTCTCTCGGTGCTAACTGCGGGATAGATAACCTTGATCAAGTTGCCGAAATGGTCTGGATTTGCAACGATCTCGGCATTGATACCATCGAAGCCGGGTGCACTATCGGTGTGGCCATGGAAGCAGGACTGGCTGAATTCGGTGACGGTGAAAAGGCAATTGAAATGCTCAAGGAAATTTACAAGGGCACCCCACTCGGCCACATCCTCGGTCAGGGCGCCCAGTTTACAGGTGAAGCATATGGCGTGACCCGTATTCCATGTATCAAGCGCCAGGGTATGCCGGCCTACGAACCACGGGCAGTTAAAGGCATCGGAGTCACCTACGCTACATCCACCATGGGCGCGGACCACACTGCCGGTTACACTGTTGCGCCTGAGATCGCCGGAGTTGGTGGAAGTGAAGATCCTCTTGCGACTAAAGATAAGGTCAGCCTTTCCAAGGCTTTCCAGGACACAACCGCCTTTATCGATGCCTGCGGGTACTGTCTCTTTATTGCCTTCCCTATTCTCGATATCCCCAGTGGGTATGAAGGTGTAATTGAAACAGTAAACGGTATGCTCGGCACCGATTACAATGCTGATGACGTCCTCAGGATCGGTAATGAAATCCTGCGCCTGGAGAGAGACTTTAACATGAGAGCCGGCCTCGGTAAGGAAGCCGATAGAATGCCTGAGTTCATGAAGTACGAGAAGCTTCCGCCCCATAACCACGTCTGGGACGTAACCGATGAAGAACTCGATTCTTTCTGGGATTAATGAGCGATGGAGGTAACCGTAACACTTTATGCTACGCTGATTCGCTATCACCCGGAAGGTAAGCGTAATGAACCATTTACCGTTCAGCTGCCCGAAGGAGCAACGGTAAAAGACCTTGTCAAGAAGGTTGGCATAAAAGAAGGCGAAGCAAAGCAGGTGTTCATCAGGCACAAAAGCCGCCCCGATGATTATTCCCTGGAGGATGGAGACAAAGCAGCCATTTTCCCCCCGGTCGGCGGAGGGTAAGCAACCATAACCCAATCAAAACAGCGGGGCGCAGCCTGTTGACAGGACGCGCCTCGCCCTATTCTACCCCCAATAAGTTAAAAAGGTGTCAGACACCTTTTTAACTTATTGGGGGTAGAAGCTTAGGGGCAGCGGACGATGCCCTGGGACCAGAGACAGTCGGCGCAGGATGGTGCGTTGCCCCAGCAGTCTTCATTATCTTCGGCGAAATCGCAGGTTCCGCTGTTGGAGCAGTCCATGCAGGAGGGAAAGTTGTAGTTGCGGACCCGGTAACGGAATCTTACATATTCGGGCTTGTTCCAGATATCATACAAAGTTTCACTGCCGATATTTCCCAGCAGGTAAGCGCTGACTGCTTTGCTCCGGTTATCGAGCAGGTAGGGGTAAGAGTACATCAGTCCGTAGCAGGGGCTGACGCTTCCATCCCAGCGGATTACCGCGGCATTGTCGTTAACAAAAGCGCAGCGGCGGCTGCTGCCCCAGTACATGCGGGGCATTCTGACTGAACCCCACATAACATAATCCTGCTCGACGGCAGGCCAAACTACCGGGTTGGGCAGACTGTGCTGGGCTGCAGCCCTGTCCCAGCCCGGCGCGGCCATAACACCGGCTCCCATTTCCCGCTTATCACCCGGTATATCATAAAGCACTTCTTGAAACATTTCTTCCGAATGAGCCAGGAGGTTCGTAACCAGTACCGTCGGCGCACCCACTTCTTTGGCCAGTTTCGGCATAAGCGGCAGCTGGTCGAGGTTGCTGCGCATAAGGACAAATTCAAGCACTACCTTGGGATTGTAGGCATTCACTTCCTGCTTAAGTTTCTGCAGGTTCATAATATTGGCGACCACATCATTTAGTTCGCCGCCGACCCTGATTTTGCGGAAGGTGCTCTCATCAACGCCGTCAATAGAGAAGTAGACGATATGGACTCCGCTTTCAATCAATGTCCGGGCCGCATCTGGTGTGACCAGTGTGCCGTTTGTATTTAACGAAACCATGTAACCGGAGTCCGTAAGCTTTCTTATTACCTGCAATGCCTGTGAATGGGCCAGCGGTTCACCGAACCCGCCCAGGTGAATCCTCTCCAGGTCGGGAAAGGCCTTAAGCCGGCCAAGGAGCTTATCAAAAAGTTCCATATCCATTTCACCCTCGGTAAACCGGGGCCAGTGCTGCCTGACGCAGGTTATGCACTGCAGGTTACAGGCTGATGTCGGTTCCAGGTAGATCTTTTTTAGGCCGGCTCCTTTTTTGTGCAGGATTATCTCTTCTTCACGCTCATCGACCAGGCAATTGCCGTCGTCGATAAGCTGCTTAAGTGACGAATTATTGTCCATGCTGCAGTCCATATTCTTTTTGGTTTTTTTCACTACCGGCACCTCACAATATGTAACTATAACGGTTATATATAATGGTAACTTAAACCATCCGCCCTGGCAAGTAATTGCCAAAAAGCCCTAAATTTATGTTATCATAAAATTACATCAGGCAAAAACGGCCTGGTTCCTTACTTAATCAATAAATACTTTTAGGAGGAGTTACGAACACATGCAATTAACAGAACAGCTATATTGGTACCCCTGGCAGGGAAGGGCAAACAACTGCAACAGTTATTTATTTAAAGGGAAACAGACCATCCTGTTCGACCCCGGCCACATTTACAACGACCTGAACGAAAGCTGTCTCGACCTGCTGATCCGGGAGATGTCCGCCGACGGAATCGACATAAAGGATCTGGACCTGGTCCTCTGTACCCACGGCCACCCAGACCATGTTGAATCGGTCGGCACGGTCCGTGAACAAAGCGGGGCCCGTTACGGAATCCACCGGGGTGACGAGTTCATCCTCGATGCAATATCCCAGCATTATGCTGCCCAGAAAGGAAAGGAGCTGCCCTCGCTTAAACCTGACTTTTTCATTGAAGAGGGCAAACTTGACCTGGGCCCGGCCGGTAACGATTGTGACCACATCGAAGCCCTCCACACTCCCGGCCACTCACCGGGCTGCGTCTGCTTCTACCTTCCTGAATATAAAACTTTAATCAGCGGCGATACCGTCTTTGAAGGCAGCATCGGCCGCGCCGACCTGCCCGGCGGGGACATGAACACCCTTGGTCAAAGCGTTGAAAAACTTTCCCGCCTGGAAGATATCGAGTTCCTGCTGCCTGGCCACATGGGCTACGTCCGGGGCGCCCCGGCTGTGAAACAGAACTTTGAACAGATCAGGCGTTTCTTCTTCAGCTAACCGCGGGTGCACGCGCAGGAAGGATTTGCTTCAAGATTAGCGAATTATATTAATAGTAAGTTTGTTTGCCTGTTTCAGCCTGCTTACCCGGCAGCACGGGCGCCTGACCAAATATGACAGCAGGAAAACCAGCAGAGGCGAAAATTACCGGCACGGCCGAAGGAGGTCCACAGTATGGTCCAATACAACCATTCCAGCCCGGCAAACATTTTCGAGCGCTATCAGGGCAACCCGATATTGGTTCCCGACCGCTGGCCGTACCCGGCTAATGCCACCTTTAACCCTGCCGCGGTCAGGCATAAGGGAGAAACCTACCTGCTGGTCCGCGTCGAAGACCTGTGCGGTTTCTCGCATCTCACCTTTGCCCGCAGCAGGGACGGCATGACCAACTGGCAGGTGGACGAAAAGCCGGCCATCGTGCCCGATGCCGATTTTGATGAAGAAAAGTGGGGGATAGAAGACCCCCGCATTGTCTGGCTGGAAGATAAGAAGCGATTTGCTTTAACCTACGTTTCCTTTTCCAAGGACGGCCCCGTAGTTTCGCTGGCCCTTTCAAAGGACTTAAAAAAGTTTGAACGCCATGGGCCAATGCTGCCGCCTGAAGATAAGGACGCATCACTGTTCCCCCGTTTAATTGACGGAAATTACACCCTGATTCACCGCCCCATTATCCGCGGCGAAGCCCACATCTGGATCTCAAGGTCTCCGGACCTTGAATACTGGGGCCATCACCGGGTGCTGCTGCCCGTGCGCCCCGGCTGGTGGGACAGTTCCCGTGTCGGCCTTGGGCCACCCCCGATTGAAACCGATGAAGGCTGGCTGATTATTTACCACGGAGTGCGCCAGACTGCTTCCGGCAGCCTTTACCGGGTCGGCCTGGCCCTGCTCGATCTTGAAAAGCCCTGGATTACCAGGAAACGCTGCGACCAGTGGGTTTTCGGACCCCGCGAATCATATGAAAGGGTCGGCGATGTGCCGGGGGTAACATTCCCCACCGGGGCAGTTCACGATCCCGAAACCGATCAGTTGATGATGTATTACGGCGCTGCCGATTCATGCGTCTGCCTGGCTACAGCCCGGCTTTCAGATATAGTTGATTTTCTGCTTGCTTCAAACGATGCTTAAGGAGGAGGCTTTCTGCCCTGAAGATGAAAATTGCGATGCTTGCCCCCATATCCTGGCGCACACCACCCCGCCACTACGGCCCCTGGGAATGGGTGGTCAGTATGCTTACTGAAGGCTTAATCGAGCGCGGAATAGATGTCACCCTTTACGCAACCGCCGACTCCGAAACCAGGGGACGCCTTCGCTCCGTGGCGCCGCGCCCCTGGTCTGAAGATCCCGAACTCGAGCCCAAGGTCTGGGAATGCCTCCATATTTCGACCGTATTCGAAGAAGCGGGCAGCTACGACCTGATCCACAACAACTTTGACTTTCTACCCCTCAGCTATTCTGGGTTGGTCGATACGCCTGTTATGACAACCATTCACGGCTTTTCATCACCGAAAATCGTACCCGTCTTTGAAAAATACAATAAAAAAGGTCACTATGTGGCGATCAGCGAGTCAGACCGCCATCCCGATCTCGATTACTTAGCCACGATCCACCACGGTATCCCGCTCGGGCAGTACCCCTACCGCGAAACACCCGAGCGCTACCTGCTCTTCTTCGGCCGTATCCACCACGATAAAGGTGTTTACGAGTCTATCCGCCTGGCCAAGCAGGCCGGCCTGCCCCTCGTCATCGCCGGGATCATCCAGGATCAAACCTATTTCGATCGCTATGTCAACCCTTATTTAGACGGGGAAGATGTCCGCTACATCGGCCCGGTCGGCCCGGAAGAGAAAGGCAGGGTCTTAGGCGGCGCCCTGGCCCTGCTCCACCTGATTAACTTTGATGAACCCTTCGGTTTAAGCGTAGCCGAATCGATGGCCTGTGGCACTCCGGTTGTCGCTTTTAACCGCGGCTCGATGCCGGAGTTGATTGCCGATTCTGAAACAGGTTTCCTGGTTGACGATCTCGAACAGGCCCGTTACGCTCTTTCCCGCCTGAAAACAATCGACCGTCGCAACTGCCGCCGCCACGTTGAACAAAATTTCAGTGTCGACCTGATGGTTGAACGCTATATCGAGGCCTACAAAAAAGTTTTAAACAGGTCCTGAAAGACTCTGCTGCCTGGTTTTTAAAAGCATACTTTTACCCGGGGCTTACCCGGATATATTTAGCGGCAGCCCTGTTTGCTGCGCACAGCAGAAACCGGGCCGCCCAGCAAAACCGGAAGATCTTAAAATGGCACTATAACGGCCACTGCCTGTTCTTTGCCCCCTGGCTTAACGCGAGTGAAGGGGCTTGAGCCAGCAGAAAGGAAACTGAACTGCCGTAAGAGCCCTGGGCTTTAAAGCGACACCCTTAAATTCCGATTTTAAATCAAATGAGGTGACCAATATGCATCCAGGAAAAATCCTGCGCCCGGTAAAGGTAGCATTTCTCTCCACTTACCCTCCTCGCAAATGCGGGATAGCCACCTTCTGCTCAGATGTCCTGAACAGCATGAAGGATCTCTACAGCAGCGGTGAAGGAAACGGAGAGCGGAGTAACTTTGAAGTAATTGCCCTTAACGACGCCAACCAGACCTACAGCTACGGCCCGGAAGTAACCTTCCATATCCGCGACCAGTATCGCAACGATTACCAGAGGGCGGCCGACTTTATCAATCATTCATCGGTTGAAGCTGTTTGTGTGCAGCACGAATACGGCATCTTCGGCGGCGAAGACGGCAATTACGTTAACTACCTGCTTTCGGGCCTCAAAAAGCCCGTTATTACCACACTGCACACCGTGCTCGAAAACCCGAGCCCCGGCCAGCGCCAGACCATGATGCGGATCTGCGAACAATCGGTTAACGTGGTCGTTATGGCCCAGGCCGCTGTTGATATCCTGACCAGGGTCTACCGCATTCCAAATGAAAAAATCCTGCTTATCCCGCACGGCGCACCCGACGTGCCCTTTCTCGACTCCTCCTATTACAAAGACCAGTTTCAGGCCGAGGGACGCAAAGTGCTCCTGACCTTTGGACTGCTGAGCCCCAGCAAAGGCCTCGAATATGCAGTTGAAGCGATGGAAAAGGTCGTTGAAGAACATCCCGAAGCCCTCTACATTATTCTCGGGGCGACCCACCCGGAAATCAAGCGCCGTCATGGGGAAGAATACCGTTACTCTCTTGAAAAAATGGTCCACGACAAGGGCCTTGATAACAATGTTACCTTCTACAACCAGTATGTTTCGATTGAAAGGCTGGTCCAGTTCCTGGTGGCCACTGATGTCTATATCACCCCCTACCTCGGCCGCGACCAGATTACCTCGGGCACCCTGGCCTACGCCCTGGCCTGCGGCAAAGCGATCGTCTCAACCCCCTATATCTACGCCGAAGAACTTCTCGCTGACGGGCGCGGCATGCTGGTGCCCTTCCGCGACAGCGAAGCGATTGCCGAAGCTGTGACCAGGGTTTTAAGCGATGAGGGCCTGCGCAACAGAATGCGTAAAAGTTCTTACCAGTATGGCAGGGAGATGATCTGGAAAGAAGTTGCCCGCAGCTACGCCGCTACATTTGAGCAGGCTCGCTTCAATTACAGTGAAATGTTTGCCCAGAATGTGCAGAGCACCGATGTTACTGAACGCGCCATTCTGCCCGAGGTCAGCCTGCGCCACCTGCGCACGATGACCGATGATTGCGGGCTTTTCCAGCACGCGGTCTTTTCGGTACCCGATCGCAATCACGGCTATTGCGTCGACGATAATGCCCGCGGTCTGATTGCTGCCGTGATGAACTGGCGGCTTTTTAAAGACGAAGCGATCTTCCCGCTGATAAAAACCTATATCAGCTTTCTCTTCCACGCTTTTAACGAAGAAAACAAGCGCATGCGCAACTTCATGGGTTATGACCGCACCTGGCTGGAAGAGGCCGGTTCGGAAGACAGCCACGGCCGCGTCCTCTGGGCTGTCGGCTACACCATTGCCCACCCGCCAAGCGATGCCGTGCTCGGCCTGGCCACGCGCCTGTTCAAGGAAATCATCGATGCGCCATGTAATTTTACTTCCCCGCGGGCCTGGGCCTTTTCCGCAATCGGGGCCAACTATTACCTGCGCCGTTTCGGCGGCGATACGAAGGTCCGCCAGATTAAAGCCGACCTGTGCGAAAAAATACAGGAACTTTACCGCCAAAACGCAACCGACGATTGGTACTGGTGCGAAGATATCGTTTGCTACGATAACGCCCGCATCCCCCAGGCCTTAATCATTGCGGGCAGCCATCTCGAAAATGGCGAATATTATGAAACGGGGCTAAAGAGCCTCCGCTGGCTGATCGATATTCAGACCAACCCGGATGGAGGGCACCTCTCACTGGTCGGCAATGACGGTTGGTACAGGCGCGACGGGGAAAAAGCCCGTTTCGATCAGCAGCCTGTCGACGCTACCGCCCTGATCGATGCCTGCTACCAGGCCTTCGTGATCAGCGGTGATGACTACTGGATGCGCAAGGTGGAATGGGCCTTCAACTGGTTCTTTGGCAGCAACGATGTCCACCAGGCAATCTACTACTTTTCCACCGGCGCCTGCTTCGACGGCCTGATGCCCGGCGGTATTAACCAGAACCAGGGCGGCGAATCGGTCGCATCAGTCCTGATCGCCCTGCAGAGAGTTCACCTGATTGCCCATCAGGGCCTCCTCCAGGAGCAGCAGCAGATCATAGTAAGCAACAAAACCTGAACAAGGGATCCCCGGGCCTCTCCATCAACCAATCAAACTGCTTGAGGCCCCGCGGATCATGTTTTAAGATGGCAAAACAACAAATAATGCCGAAATATTAAATACCTGCACTTTTCCATGAAACGGAGTGATCTGATATGTATGCAATAATCTTAGCCGGCGGAAGCGGTACCCGGCTTTGGCCGCTCAGCCGCGAACTGTACCCGAAACAATTTCTAACCCTGCCCGGCACAGGCGGCGGCGAAAGCCTCTCCCTGATCGGGGCGACAGTTGACCGCGTGATGGCCGCAGTCCCGGAAGATAAAATAATCATTGTCACCCATGTCGACCAGGCCGGGGAAATCAGGCGCAGGCTCGACCTCATGGGCCTTAAAAAAGTGCGCCTGCTCGAAGAGCCCGAGGCCCGCAACACTGCCCCGGCAATCGGCCTTGCCGCCCGCTTTCTGCTGCAAGAAGCCGGCCCAGATACCGTCATGGCAGTGCTGCCCTCCGATCACCTCATTCCCGACCGGCAGCAATTTGCCGAACTGCTCCGCACGGGCGAAGCGGCCGCTACAGCATACGGCCTTGCTACATTCGGTATCAAGCCGACCTACCCCGAAACAGGTTACGGCTATATCTGCTGCGGTGAAGAGCTCGACCGCTCAGCCTGCCGCGTGGAAAAATTTGTCGAAAAACCCGACCTTAAAACGGCAGAAAAATACCTGCAGGATTCCCGTTATCTCTGGAACAGTGGGATGTTCGTCTTCAAAGTAGGGACGCTGCTCGGCCAATACAGCAGGCTGCTGCCCGAGATGCACGCCTCCCTGGAACAGGTCGATTACGACCGGTTCAGCAACCTAAAGGAAGTTTACGGAAGCCTGGAAAAAATTTCAATCGACTACGGCATCCTGGAGCGCGCCGGGGGCGTAACCGTTGTCCCCACCGCGATAGACTGGAATGATCTCGGCAGCTGGGAAGCCTACCACCAGGTCTCCGCCAGGGATGAACAGGGCAACTACCTGCAGGGCAGGGTCCTGCCCTTTGATGTCGAAAATACCATGATCATCTCCGAATCGCGCCTGGTCGGGGCAATCGGCCTGAAAGATCTTGTCATTGTCGATACCGCCGACGCCCTCCTGGTCTGCGACCGCAGCCGGTCCCAGGATGTCAAAAAAATTGCCGACCGCCTCAAAGAAGAGGGAGCCGTCGAAGGGCGCGAACACCGCACCATCTACCGCCCCTGGGGCAGTTATACCTCTCTGGAGCTGGGCGACAACTACCAGGTAAAGCGGATCAACGTCAACCCGGGGGCCCGCCTCAGCCTCCAGAGCCACCGCCACCGCGCTGAAAACTGGATCGTGATCAGCGGCGAAGCTCTGGTTACCGTGGACGATCAGCAGTTTATAGTTAAAGCCGGGGAGAGGGCCTACGTACCCAAAGGTGCCCGCCACCGCATGGAAAACAAGGGCCCCGAACCGATGGCCCTGATCGAAGTGCAAAGCGGCGACTACCTCGGCGAAGACGATATCGAACGCTACGAAGACGACTACGGGCGTACCAGTGCCGGCCCTGCTACCGATAAAGCTGCAGGAGCGCGGCGGGACATGCCCGAAGAACTGCAGGCCCCGGAAAAAGAACAAGAAGAGCGCGCCGGCGCAATCCAAAATTTTAACCGCTGGCTCAACCACCCTGAACTGGAAGCGGAGTTAAAAGAACAGCTGCGGGCTATGCAGGATAATCCCGAAGCGATCGAAAGCCAATTTGGCCGGGAACTTGCCTTCGGCACGGGGGGAATGCGCGGCGTAATCGGCCCCGGCCTGAACAGGATTAACTGCTACACAATTAAACGCGCCACCCAGGGCCTGGCCGACTACCTGAACAGCAGGCTCGCTACCGGGATGCCTGAGAGTAAAGAAGGCCCCGGGCAGGTCGCCATTGCGTACGATACCCGCCTGTATTCGCGGGAATTTGCCGAAGCCGCCGCCCTGGTTCTCGCCGCCAACGGCATTAAAGCCCTGCTTTTTAACGGGACCCGCCCGACTCCGATGCTCTCCTTCGCCACCCGCGAACTTGGTTGTGCCGCAGGAATCGTCATTACCGCCAGCCACAACCCGCCTGAATATAACGGCTACAAAATATACGGGCCGGACGGAGGGCAGGCCGTCAGCCCCCTGGTCGACGATGTCATCGACGCGATCGGTAAGGTAGATATTTTTAATGATGTCAAGACGATTACCCATACTGAAGCCTACGAACGCAACCTGCTCAGCATTATCGACCCGGCTCTTGATCAGAGTTACCTCGAAAAGATCAGCGCCCTTTCCTTAAGCAAACCGGAAACCAGCCTCAGGGTTGTTTTTACGGCCCTGCACGGGACAGGTTCAGTTCATATCCCGATTCTGCTGAACCAGTCCGGTTCTATTGAGCTGGTTCTGGTTGAAGAGCAAATGGAGGCGGACCCTGATTTCAGCACCGTGCGCATTCCCAACCCCGAAGACCCGGCTGCCCTTGACATGGCCCTCGACAAAGCCCGCCGCGTAGACGCCGATTTAGTGCTGGCAACCGACCCCGACGGCGACCGGGTTGGTACCGCCATCCGCGATCACACGGGCAGCTACATTATCCTCAGCGGAAACCAGGTCGGCGCCCTGCTGATCGAATATATCTGCAGCTGCAGGCTGATCAAAGGGGTTATGCCGCATAAACCGGTCATGGTAAAAACAGTCGTAACCGGCGACCTGGGCCGGAAAGTGGCCACCGCGTACGGTCTCCAGACAGTCGAAACTTTAACCGGCTTCAAGTTTATCGGCGATAAAATAAAAGAATTCCGGGCCAGCGGCACATTTGACTTCGTCTTCGGCTACGAAGAAAGCTGCGGCTACCTGACCGGCACCTTTGTCCGCGACAAAGACGCGGCTATTTCCTCGTTCCTGATTGCCGAAATGACCGCCTATTACAAGGAACAGGGCAAAGACCTGCTGCAGGTCTTAGACGAAATGCAACAGCACCACGGCTATCACCGTGAAGACCTCCTGACCGTGGAACTGGAGGATATCTCCGAAGCGAGCCGCCACGTCGGCGCCTACCATAAACTGGCTGCCGAATTCGCCGGGCAGAAAGTGATCGAGAAGAGGGACTACCAGCAGCGCAAATGCTGGGATCTGCAAAACGGCAAAGAAATCGAGTTAACCCTGCCCCAATCAGAGGTCCTGCGCTACACCCTGACCGATGGATCCTGGTTCGCCGTGCGCCCCTCGGGTACCGAACCGAAGGTCAAATTCTACCTCTCGGCAACCGCTCCAACCGCCGCCGAGGCAGATCAAAAACTGGCCACCCTGCGGGAAGCAGTCCTCGCCCAGGGAAAAAGTGCCTAGGGGACGGTTCTCAAAACACCTTTTTCAAAGGTGCCTGGGGGACGGTTCTCAAAACACCTTTTACCTGAGTCCCCTTGTCTCATTTTTCGTACAAGAAAGAGCTGAAACTGTAAAATGACCACCGATAAAGTCGATATAGTAATAATCGGGGCCGGTGTAGTGGGCCTGGCTGTAGCTGCGGAGCTATCCGCCCAGCAGCCGGGCCGCTCGATTGTTGTGCTTGAAAAAAATGAAGCTTTCGGTCGTGAAACCTCCAGCCGCAACAGCGAGGTTATCCATGCCGGAATCTATTACCCCTCAGGCAGCCTGAAAGCCCGCCTCTGTGTCGAAGGCAAAGAACTGCTCTATCATTTTTGCGAAAAATGGGATATTCCTCACCGGCGCTGCGGCAAACTGATCGTCGCCAACACCCGGGAGGAAAAAGTCTCCCTGGATGCACTGCTTGAAAAAGCGGCTGCTAACGGCGTAACCGATCTTGAAGAATTAGAGAGGGCGGAGCTAAAACGTCTTGAACCCCACATCAGGGCTGAATGTGCCCTGTATTCACCCTCCACAGGAATCATTAACTCCCACAGCCTGATGGCCCGCCTCGAGCAAAATGCCCTGCAAAACGGCGCCCTGCCCGCCTACTGTCACCTGGTCACGTCAGTCGAATCGTTAAACGCAGGCAGCGGCTGCAGGGTCCGTTTCATGAACCCTGACGGCACAACCGATGCTATTGAATGCAACTGCCTGATCAACTGCGCAGGTCTCAGCGCTGACCGCATTGCCGCCCTCTGCGGTATCGACACTACTGCCGCAGGCTATACGCTCCGCCTCTGCAAGGGCGAATATTTCAGCCTGCCCCAAAACAGGGCCGGCCTCGTTAACCGCCTGGTCTACCCACCCCCGCTGCACGAGCTAACCGGTCTCGGAATCCACGCCACTACAACTTTGGACGGCCGTCTCAGGCTGGGCCCGAATACGATTTATATTGAAGAAGAAGATTACAGTATCGATTCTTCCCACGCAACCGATTTCTACCGCGCCGTTAAACCTTTTCTGCCCTTTGTCGAAGAAGGGGAACTGGAGCCTGAAATGGCAGGCATCCGTCCAAAACTCTCCGGCCCCGGCGAACCGTTCCGCGATTTCATCATCCGTGAAGAAAGCGATCGCGGTCTGCCCTTCCTGATCAACCTGATTGGGATCGAATCACCCGGTCTCACCTCCTGCCTGAGCATCGCCCGCCTGGTTACAAACCTGATCAATTATTAAATGCTTTTTTAAACGACAACATTGAAGTGAAGCGTACAATTATCTATTTTTCACGTAAAAACGTTGCTCTTATTTTAATAAAATGTTAATATTGTTATATTATTTAAATAAAAAGTTGCAAGTTATTTATTTTTAAATCACCTATACTACAACAGGACGAGAACAACTTATGAAAAGGACTTTTACTGCATGGCTTCTGGTTATACTATTTGTTCTGTCTACTGCCACACCTGTATTTGCATTACCATGGGTACCAATTATGCATTGGGGAGAAACGTACAACAGGGTTCCATCCACCGGAGAAATGACCCACATTGCAGATTATGAAATGGATGGCCTTATTGACTACAGAAAACAGGCCGGCCATTTTTGTAACACAGGGGCCGAGTTGAAGCAGATAATTACCGGCGAAGGGCTTGTTGACAAAACTATGGATATTCATATAGTTGGCGGTAAGATAGCTGTAGACGACAGCAATGAGCTAACTACAGCGCCTGATGCCGTTAATAACCTTGAAATTACATCGGTTATTCAGCTGTGCGCTCTTCCCAAGAGCCTCTTTACTGAAGAAGGAGCGCTGTATGCTTCTTTAGTAGCTATGATGAATGAATTGTTTAATGAGATAATACGTGATCTGGTTGCAAGTGGAGATCTGAATGAAGAAGACATGGATAGAATCCTCGAAAGTTTCCCAAAATATTTGGAAGAAGGTGTAGTGCCACCCTGGTGGGGGTATCTGGATAATTTAATATCCGGAATTGATATAGACGGTAGG